>JACCTQ010000239.1 GCA_013812265.1 Actinomycetota bacterium | reverse complement strand
GCACCGGACCCGCAGGTGCTGATCCCGACGCTGTCGGACGCCGCCTGGGTCGAGCTCGACCTCGGTCGGCGCCAGGAGGCGCAAGCGCACGCGATCGAGGCAATCGAGACCGCGGCCGGCACGCGCTTTGTCGAATGGCTGGCCGGAATCGCGCTCTTTGCCGATCGACTGGCTGTCCAGGACGAGCTTCGCTCGGTGCTGTGTGGCGCTGCGTCGGCAACACCCGAAGCGAAGGTGGTCGAGTACCTGCTCGAAGGCGCATACGATCGGGCTGCCGATGTCCTTAACGAGGAAGGTGGCATCAGTGACATCGTGCTCGCAGCGCATGCGCGCTTGCGGGCGGGCGAGAAGCTGGCCGCGCAAGGTCGACGGGCAGAAGCCGACGAGCAGCTTTATCGGGCGCTCGCGTTCTTCCGCTCCGTCCGCGCGACCAGGTACATCCAGGAGGGCGAGGGGCTGCTCGCGGCGACCGCCTGAGCGCTGACCGCGGCGTTCTCCCACGGATAGCCGCGACCGCGGGCCCATACTCCTTCGCCTGGCACGTGCCAGGCGAAGAAACAGAAGCATCACACGGGTGTGCCCACAGTGTCACGCTGGCGGCGCCTTCCCGGCTGCCGGGCGCTCCAGAACGCCGCGCACGAACACGGTCTTCGCATCGGTGTAGGCCTCACGGTCGTGGCGGTGCTGCACGGCGAGTCGCTGCTTGAGCGACGCGTACTCGGCTGCCACCTGAGGGTCGGCGCGAAGCACGTCTCGGAAATCGAGCCGGGCACTGAACTCCGGATGCGTCGGCTCCATCAGGTGCAGGTGGTGGGTTCGCCTGCTCGGAGACGGCTTGCAAAACCAGTGCATCCACGTGCGGTAGGGGAAGTAGCAGTAATCGAGCGCGGCGAGAATCTCGAATGAGTCGCGCGCTTCTTCGAGGTCTCGCACGCCCACCATCACGTCGACCACCGGCTTGGCGAGGAGGCCGGGAACAGCTGTGCTGCCGACATGGTGAATGCCCCCGCCGATCCAGGCGCCGATCGCCTCCTGCAGCAAGGCTCGCTCTGCCTCGAACCGCTCCGGCCATCGGGGGTCGTACGGGACTACCTCGACTGGCTCCTCCTGGCTCGCGTTTCTCGCGGGAGGAGTCTCAGCCACGCCAGCGGTTAGTAATCGGCGTCCGCCGGTCGCGTCCGAACGCCTTCGGACGCAGCTTCACGCCGGGCGGGGCCTGGCGGCGCTTGTACTCCGCACGGTCGATCATCGCGACGGCGCGCTCCACCAGCTCCGGATCGAAGCCGTCCGCGCTCAGCTCCTCCCGGGAGCGGTCGAGCTCGATGTACGCCTCCAGCACTCGGTCGAGCTCCGCGTACGGTGGCAGGGAATCGTCGTCGCGCTGGTTCTCGCGCAACTCCGCGCTGGGCGCCCGGTCGACGATGCACTGCGGGATCAGCTCGTGCCCGGCGCGTCGGTTGAGGTGGTTCGCAAGCTGAAACACGTCCGTCTTGAACACGTCCTTGAGGAGGGCGAAGCCGCCGGCCATGTCCCCGTAGAGCGTGGCGTAGCCGACCGACAGCTCCGACTTGTTGCCGGTCGCGATCACGAGCCAGCCGAACTTGTTCGATAGGGCCATGAGCAGCACGCCGCGCGCCCGCGCCTGCACGTTCTCCTCGGCCAGATCCGGCTCGCGCCCCGCGAACGTGCCGGCCAAAGCCTCCTCGAAGGACAGCACGATAGAGCTGATCGGCAGTTCCAGATAGTCGGCGCCCAGGTTGCGAGCGAGCAGTAGCGCATCGCGTCTCGTCTCCTCCGACGAGAACCGGGACGGCATGGAGACGCAGTGAACGCGCTCTGCTCCGAGCGCCTCCGCCGCCACCGCGGCCGTCACGGCGGAGTCGATGCCGCCCGAGACACCGACCACCACGTCCTCGAATCCGTTCTTGTCGACGTAGTCGCGCAGGCCGAGCTCCAGCGCGAGGCGCATCTGCTCGATGTCTTCGGCGAGCGGCGCAACGGTCGGCTGGACAGAATGATCGCTGCTCTGGCCGCTGGATCCGCTGGGAAGAACAACCGTCACAACCGGGGGCACGAGCTCTCGCTCCCGGGCCAGCGCGCGGCGCCGAACGTCGCGCAGACGACGGCCGATCGCGGTACTCGGATCGACGTCGACGACCAGCAGCGCTTCTTCGAACCCGGGCGCGCGCGCTACGACCGCACCTTCGTCGTCCAGCACGAGCGAATGGCCGTCGAAAACCAGCTCGTCTTGCCCGCCGACTGCGTTGCAGAATGCGACGAAGGCGACGTTGTCGCGCGCGCGCGCGACGAACATCTCCTCGCGCTCCCGCGCCTTGCCGAGATGGAACGGCGAAGCCGAGATGTTGACCAGCAAGTGTGCTCCGGCGAGCGCCAGATCGGTGGCTGGAGGACCGGGCTGCCACATGTCCTCGCACACCGTCGGACCGATCAGGTCGTCGCCGTGCCGCAGCAGCACGAGGTCTCGCCCGGCGGCGAAGTAACGCAGCTCGTCGAAGACGCCATAGTTGGGGAGGAAGCGCTTGCGGTAGAACGCCTCGATCTCACCGTCGACGCAGACGGCGCAGGCGTTGAAGAGGTCGCCGTCGTAGAGCGGAGCACCGACGAGTGCCGTGATGCCGCGCGTTTCCGCGGCGATCGCCCGGAGCGAGCGCTCGGCCGCCGAGACGAATGCGGGTCGCAGAAGCAGGTCCTCGGGCGGATAGCCCGTGACGGCGAGCTCGGGAAAGAGCACGAGCGTTGCTCCGGCATCCCGTGCTTCGTGCAGCCGGCCGAGAATGCGTTCCCGGTTCCCGTCGAGGTCGCCGACCACCGTGTTCAACTGGGCAAGCGCGAGGCGCACGTCAGGCAAGCTGAGCGGGTTTAAGACTCATAGACTAAAACTTACCATTCAGGCGGAATGCTCCGATAAATCTTGATTAACGTGAAGCGCCGTACCGCGACGGAGGCAGCCCGCGGTTTCTCGGAGGTACTCGACGCCGTCGAGCATCGTGGCGAGGTTTTCATGATTCACCGTCGAGGCCGACCGGTCGCTCACCTGCGATCGGCCGGGAAGCCCAACGGTCGAGCTGTCAAAGCCCTGCTGCGCGGGATGTCGCCCGACACCGACTGGGCACGCGAGGTGCGCGAGATGCGATCGCTCCTCACGCTCGAGGAGCGCAGCTGGCCCGATTGATCCTCGACACCTCGGTGCTCGTGGACATCGAGCGCGGACGCCGAGCGATTGACCCAGTTGTCGAAGAAGAGGACGAGGTCGCGATCGCCGCGGTGACCGGAGCCGAGTTGATCGTGGGCGTGTTCGCGGATGTGCGTCGTCGAGAGAGTCGCAGCGCGAAAGTGGACGTGATTCTGAAGACGCTGTTCGTGGAGACCTATGACCTAGCGCTGCAGCCGAATTGCGTTCAGATCGCGACGGACGATCTCGTCAGCACGAGCGATCAGGTCTTCGATGTCGTCGTGCTCGGCGTGGATGTAGCGGCCGGACAGCGCGTCCGCGCGCCCGGAGGCCAGCGTGCGCACGAGCCGCGGGGCAAGCTCGGGCGGCGTCCAGGGAGCGTCGTCGCCGGCCGACTCCGTCATGTCCGTCCGCACCAGTCCGGGGCTGATCGTGAAGACGGGGATGCCGTGAGGCTCGAGCTGCTTCGCCAGTATGTCCCCGAACCGCCAGACCGCCGCCTTGCTGGCACCGTAGGCGGATCCACGCGAGCCGGCGAGGTAGGAGGCGCCGCTGCCAACATTGACGATGCGCCCGCGCCCCCGCTCCAGCATGCCGGGAATGACAGCCCTGCAGCAGAGGTAGACCCCGAGGACGTTGATCTCGTGCACGCGCCACCAGTCGTCCGGCTCGACTTCCCAGGCCTTCTGCTCGCTCAAGCCGATTCCGGCGTTGCTCACGAGCAGGTCGATAGGCCCGAGCTGCGCTTCCGTCTCGGCCACCATGCGCTCCACGTCCTCGCGGCGGCTGACGTCGCCCACGATTGCCACGCCGCCGATCTCCCGCGCGGCCCCCTCGACCTGCTCGGCAGTGCGCGCCGACACCGCGACTCGCGCTCCGGCCTCCGTCAGCTCGCGCGCGATGTTCCGTCCGATGCCGCGACCCCCGCCCGTGACGAGCGCTACCTGCCCTGAGAGCTCTGCCTCCGCCATGGGAAGGAGGTTACTGGGCGCCGGTCACAGCTCCGCCGGCGAGACAACGAATCCGAGCTGGCCGGTCGCGCGGTGAAGTCGAGCGTCCGTTGTGACGAGCCGACAATCAGAGAGAAACGCGAGGGCCAGGTACTCGGCGTCATAGGTCTTCGCCCAGCCCATCTCGTTCGCGATGCGCCAAGCCTCTCGACCGAGTTCGTCATGGTCGGTTTTCGAGACCGGAGCGCGCTCGAGCTGGGTGAATGCCATTTCGCCGTCCTGAGCTGTCACTTCCCGCCGCCAGACGAGCTCGTGGAGAACTGATCGCGCTTCCGACCACATCAGCGGTGGGGCGATCAGCTGTTCTCCGTCGAACTCGGCAAAACCGTCCTCGGCGAGCGCGGCGTACACCGCGACGCTCGCGTCCAGAACCAGCGTCAATGCCCTTTGCGAGACCGACGAATCGCGCGGACAACGTCCGGCATGGGGCGGCCCGACCCAGTCTGCTTCCACCGTTCAGGGACCGCGAGCGAGCCTCCATCGTCCAGAATGGCCTCGAGATCGCGCTCTTCGATGACGTGCTGGGTCCCGATCTTCCGGGCGCGCAGCCTTCCTGCACGGATCCAGCGCCGAATGGTCTCCGGATCACGCTCTGCTTGCTTTGCTGCCTCAGGCACGGTAAGCATGTAGCTAGATACTACAACACCAGCTTTTACGCCGGAAGCCGAATCTCCACGGCGGTTCCCTGGCCCGGCTGACTGCGCACGCTCAGCCGCCCCCCGATGCTCTCGATGCGGCCGCGCTGGGACGCGAGGCCGATGTGGCCCTCCCGTAGCCGGCCGGAGAGGGTGCGGGGATCGAAGCCGCGGCCGTCGTCTCGGACACCGAGCACGACTTCGTAAGCGTCTCGGCGCAGCGAGAGAGTCACGTTGGCGGCGGCGGAATGCTCGGCCGCATTCGCGAGCAACTCCCGCGCGGCGGCGAGGAGGAGCCGTTCGTGCGCATGACGCTCGTCGAAGCTCAGGTCGAGGTGAAGGTGGAATCTTCCGCGACGGGCAGCGTGCTCGCCGATGGCCTCGAGCGCCGGCCCGAGGCCCGACTCCTCGAAGACCTGCGGGTGCAGCTCGAAGATCGCCTCACGCAGCTGGACGATTGTCGACTGGAGCGCACTGTCGGCGCGCTCGAGCGAGGGGTGCGGTGTGTCGGCGGCGACCTCTTCCAGGTCGTGCCGCGCAGCGAGCAGGTTCTGGATCGCGTCGTTGTGCAGCCCCTCCGCCAGCGTGCGGCGCTCTCGCTCTTCCGCGGACAGCGCTTCCGCCATCAGCTGCTGGCGCGCAGACAAGAGCTCACCGACCCGCTCGGTTCGCCGCCGCAACAGGAATGACAGGATCGTGGCGGCCGCCGTGAGCCACACGAGATAACCGGCGTGGAGGGCGACGATCCGGTTGGCCCCAGGGTCGTCGGCTGATTCGTGCGAGATCGCCTGTACGAGGAACGCGACGACGGAAGCGGCGCCCGCTCCCGCCGTCAGCGCGGGCTCGAACCGGAAGGCGACGGCGATCGGCACCAGCAGGAACGCCCAGCGCGCCTCGGAGAAAGGCCCGCCCGACAGCCCGACGAGCAGCGTGATGACCGCGACGTCGCACACCGTGGCGACGATGGAGAACCGCGCTGTTACCGGCTGCGTGTAGGCCCAGAGGAGCGCCGCAGCCCCGTAGGCCAGCGCCAACGCGACGCCGACGGCAAAGGCGGTCGTCGGAGGGTCGTGCCCGGGTAGTGCCAGCGTCGCCGCCGCCAGTCCGATTGCCGGCAGCCGCAGCCAGCCGATCCTGCGCTCGGTCTCGCCGGCAGCGAAATCCATCAGTCCCGAAAAGGCGCGATCGGTCTTCGACGCCGCAGCTCTGCTCGAGCTCGTCTCGGGACGAAGGCTCGTGCCGTCGGGCCGCGCTGCATGACGCGAGGCGGCGTCCTCAGTCACTTACACAAGGCTGCGCTTCGTGGACGCCCTGCCTCCATGCCTCGCGCCGCCCGCCACACCGGCGATGAAGCGTCACTCTGAGCGGGCTCCACTACTCGAGCATCCCTCGGCGCATCGCCTCCGCCACCGCGGCGGCGCGGTCGGAGACGCCGAGCTTGTCATAAAGGTGCTGCACGTGGGTCTTCACGGTCGTGGCGCCGAGAAAGAGCTCGCGCGCGATCTCGGGCACGCTCTTGCCGGCCGCGATGAACTCCAGGACCTCCCGCTCCCTGTCGGTGAGAACGGGCGTGTCGTTCTTCGCGCGCATGCGGATCTCGTTGACGAGTCCCGACGTGACGCTCTCGGGCAGCACGTTCTCGCCGCGCGCGCACGCGAGCACGGCGTCTCGGATCTCCTCGCGTCGCGCCTCCTTGGGTAGATAACCGGCGACGCCCGTCTGCAGAGCCTTGTAGACGAGGGCGCTGTCGGTATGGCCCGTCAGAAGCAGGACGCGGGTCGGAACATGATCACGCACGAGCGCGTGTGTGATGGCGACCCCGTCGAGGCTCGGAAGCTTGTAGTCGAGCACGGCGACGTCGGGCTTCTGCGCCCGGATCTCGGCCAGCGCCGCCTGACCGTCGTCGGCTTCGCCGACGACCTCGACCTGTCCGCTCGAAGTGAGCGCGCGGACGACCCCCTCTCGATACAGAGGGTGGTCGTCGGCCACGACGACGCGAACCTTTCGAGGCTCGCTCATCGCGGGGAGTTGCGGGTTGGTGCCCGCACCGGTCATCGATCCCACTCCTTTGTGAGGCGCCGCCAGTCAGCGAAGAGCCGCGCTGCCAATGGTAGCTCGCCTTTCGGGCGAATCCGTTGACACTCGTCCGGTCGCAGGGTGATACTAGGGGTGCGCTGGTCGGCTGCGGCCAACAGCTTCGGCGAGCGCAAATACCCCGTTGGCGGCATCGGGGACGAGGTTGGACGGGCGTTGGGCGGCACCCCTCTGTGTTCGCTCTCCCGGACGGTCTTCATTCCTGCGGCCGACCTGCGTCGGCAAACGAGAAACCCATGACAAATGGGGCTGAACCAGCCGCACGCAATCGCCGGAGCCAGCCTCTGGCAGGTCACCCGTGCCCCGGAGTCGCCGGGTGACGAGCATCGTCGTCTCGGTCATCGCCGCGCTCGCCACGCTCGCGATCGTGCTGCTTGCGCTCCGGCTTCCGCGGGTCACGGGCGAGGGCACGGACGAGCGCATCGCCGCGGTCACCATCGACATGAACCGGCGCATGGAGGCGCTCCGCCACGAGCTGGGCGATGCGCTCGAGCGGGCACAGGAGGAGGCGGGCCGGCAGCGTGTGCTCGGCGACCTCGCGGGAGCCACCGGGCTCGAGGGGGTGCTGCGCCGGACGCTCGAGGCGGCGGCCGAGATTACCGGGGCGGAGGCCGCCCTCGTCCAGACCTCCGCCCGGGAAGAGCGCCGCGTTGTCGCCAACCTCGGTCTCACGCCCGAGGAGGCGCGAGCGCTGACGATCGCCGGGTCGCCCGAACGGGTGCAGCCCTCGTCCATCCGTCTCTCGTATCGGTACGACCCGCTCGACGTACCCGGCGAGCACGACCCGATCCGCGCCGGTCTCGCCGTGGCGCTTCCGGGCGAGGCCGGCCCGATCGGGTACCTGTGCGTCTTCACGCGGTCCGCCGCCCGTACCTTCGACGACCGCAACGCGCGCGCGCTCGAGGAGCTCGCCACGCGCGCCGGGCCGGCCATTCACAACGCCCGCCTGATCCACGAGGCGCGGGCCCTCGTCGATGTCGACGCCCTTACCGGCCTCGCCAACCGGCGGCGCTTCGGCGAGCTGCTCGAGCGAGAGGCGAGCGACGTCGGAAGCCGCTATCGGCCGCTGTCGGTGATCCTGTTCGATCTCGACGACTTCCGGGCCGTCAACCGCCGCCTCGGTCCCGAGGTCGGCGACACGGCGCTTCGCGAGACGGCCGCACGTGGGAAGGAGACGCTTGGGCGAGGCACGACGTTCGCGCGAATCGGCGGCGACGAGTTCGGCGTGATCTTGCCGGACGCGGCGCTCGGGGAGGCGGATCAGGTGTGCCGGCGCCTGCGTGGCGCGCTGGCGGCGCCACCCACCGGACAGGCCGGCATCCTCTCGTTCTCAGCGGGAATCGGGCAGCTGGGGCCCGGTGAGGACGCCGCCGGCTTGCTGCGGCGGGTCGACGCCGCGCTGCACCGCGCCCAGAGAGGCGGCAGCGACATCGTCGCCTCCGAGCTCGTCTAGGGGCCTGTCCAGAAAGTGGCCGCGGTGGATGACGCGCGAGAAACTGCGCCAGGCGAGGACGCAGGGAGCGCCACTATGCGGGCATATTGGCGCGACCGAGGACGCTGCATGGCGGAGTTTGGCGCCTGTCAGGCGCCCTGGTCGACTTTCTGGACAGGCCTCTAGCGCCAGCCGACGCTCCGCGCCCACTCGTCGGCCTCCCGACGACGGCCCGCGGGGTCATCCGGAGGCCGCTCCTCTCCGAGCGAGGCCCGCATCGCCTCGACCGCAACGGCGAGCGGCGGCAATCCGACCTGCGCCCGGCGCTCGTCCACGCCCTCCGGATCATCGAGCGCGAGCGGGTTCAACTCGCCCTTCTCGTCCCAGTCGAACTGCGTGCCGAAGCGCTGTCCTCGGCCCTCGAAGGAGCGGATGCGGTCGTCGAGCATCGCGGCCGCAAGCGGCTCCGTCACCAGACGTTGCATCCGCCTCATGAAGTCCGGGCGGGAGATCGAGTGTTGCACGATCCGGAAAGCTGCTTCGTGCGTCTCCCAGTCGGCGGGCCACCCGTAGGCCTCGACGATCTGCTCCAGCCGGCCGGAGTTTTGGAGGTGAACCGCCTCCATGCGGCGGTTGTAGCCGCGGAAGGCACCGGTCGCGAGGAGCTCGGCGCGGACGCGCTGATCCTCCTCGTCCATCGCCCGTATCTCGGCGCGCAGCGACTCGTCCACCCAGAGACGCTAGCTCCGCCGCCAGCCGTCGCCCAGAGACAGCGAGAGAAAGAACCCATACGACCCCGGCTGGAGAAGCCGGTAC
>JACCTQ010000236.1 GCA_013812265.1 Actinomycetota bacterium | reverse complement strand
ACCGCGGTCAGGGGAAGCGGGTGGCAAAGGGGAATGAGCGTGCTCGTCTGCTTGGCAGCCATGATGCCGGCGATTTGCGCTGTCACCAGAGCGTCGCCCTTCGGAAGCTCCCGCAGACGCCGCGCGGTCTCGCTCCGCATCCGCACCTCAGCGCGAGCGCGCGCACGCCGGCGGGAAAGGGGCTTCCCACCGACGTCGACCATCCGGATCGACCCGCCCGCGTCGACGTGCGAGAGGTTCCGTCGGCCCGATTCGGTCATACGCGGCCGACCTCCGCTGCGCTGGCGTCGAGGTCCCGGAGCAGGGAGTCGATCCAGGCGCCGATGTCGTGCTCGTGCACGTGCGCGCGGATGGCTCCGAGTCGGGCCTGGCGCTCGCCGGCGCGCATCTCGAGCGCGACATGGATCGCGTTCGCCTGGCCTTCGACATCGAACGGATTCACGCTGAGCACGTGCTCGGACAGCTCCTCGTGCACGCCCGCATTCTCCGAGAGCACGAGCACGCCGCCCCGCTCGTTGACGAGCGGCGCCTCCTTGGCGACGAGATTCAGGCCGTCGAAGATCGCGTTCACGAGCAGGACGTCGTACTGCTTGTACGCAGCGACGGCCTGTGGAAAGTTGTCCCTGATCTGGAGATCGATCGGGATCCAGCCGTGGTGCTGGAAGCGATCGTTCACCATGCGCGCTGCGCGCTGGATGGCGCCAAGGTATTCCGCGTATTCCGGGATGTCCTGACGCGACGGATCGAGGAGTGCCAGCATGCCCACCCGCCCTTGCATCTCCGGATGGGCCGCGAGGTAGCGCTCGAACGCTCGAAACCCCCGGACGACGTTCTTCGAGGGGTCGGTTCGGTCGACGCGCAGCACGAGGTATTCCGGACGGCGCGCCATGATCTCGCGCTCGGCGGCAATCACGGCTTCGCTCGCCGCCAGCTCGTCGAACTCCAGCGGATCGACCGAGATGGGCCGGGCCACGACGGTCGTGTGGCGGCCGTCGTACCGAACCGCTCCACCGTCGGGATCGGCCTCGGCACCAACGAGCTCGGCGCTTGCCTGGAAAAAGTTCCGGCGCCAGCGCCTCGTGTGGAATCCGACCAGGTCGTTTGCGAGCAGGCCGTCGTGGATTGCCCAACGAATCGGGCGGGGAAGGACGTGCCAGTAGTCCGGCTCCGGCCACGGGACATGGATGAAATGGGCGAGGAGCGCCTCGGGGCGCCGCGTGCGGACGAGCCTCGGCGCGAGGTACAGATGATAGTCGTGAAAGAAGACGGCTGCCTCCGGCTCACGGTCGAGCTCGGCCAGGACGGCGTCCGCGAAGGCCGAGTTCACCGCGATGTAACCCTCCTTCCACGCGTGGTGGAGTCCGCTGTCCACATCGGGAGCGTGCGCGAGATTCCAGAGGTAGTGCTGCAGAAACCACAGAGTGGGATTCGAGACGACGTTGTAGAACCAGTCGTAAGCCGCCGGCTCGTGCGCCACGAGGCGCAGGCGAAAGGGCGATCCGTCGCGAGCACGCTCCTCGATCGCACGTTCACCTGCCTCCGCGGCGACCATCCGATCCTCGTCGCTCATCGCGCTTGCGATCCAGGTCACGTCGTGCTGTGTGACAAGACTCCTCAGCGCGGTAACGAGCCCGCCGCCACCGCGACGGGCGATTCTGCGGCCCTCCTCGTCTCGTCGAAACGCGATCGGGCCTCGATTCGAGACGACGATCAGCTTGCGGCGGTCGGAGGCCATCGCTGGAGGGTAGCCCTTGTAGTCGAGCGTGGACGCTAGGCGGCCGTGACCACCTCTGCGCCCGCCGTGTCGTTTCCGACCAGACGGTTGAAGAGGACGAGCCAGTCGCGAAGCAGGCGCGGGGTCAAGAAGTTCCGGCGCACCACCTCTTTGCCCCGCAGGGCGCGTTGACGCCCCAGCGCGGGGTCGTCCAGAATCTCGATGCACGCTTGGGCACACTCGCTCGGAGAATCGACGAGCCAGCCCGTCTCCCCGTCCTGGATCTGCGCCACGATGCCTCCGACACGGCCCGCGACGGTCGGACGCGCCTTCCAGAGCGCCTCGCTGACTGTGAGGCCGAATCCCTCGCGGATCGACTTCTGGATCACGGCCGCCGAGTGCACCTGGAAGGCGTTCACCTCCACGGCGCCGATGTTGTTGAGGTTCGACAGGATGTAGATATCCCGATCGCCTGCCGCGTACTGGACGGTCTCGTTGTAGAGACGCCACCCCTCGGGATCGTCGTGCGCCATGGAGCCGACCAGAGCGAGCTGAAGATCAGGGTAGGACGCCTTGATCTCACGGTATGCGTCGATGACCCCAACGGGATCCTTCCACGGGTCGAAGCGGGACACCTGCGTTACGAGCGGGCGCTTCAGGTCGATCCCGAACTGGTCGACGATGTAAGCCGCATCCTCGGGCGAAAGGGCCATGTTCTTCGGAGCGAGCGGATCGATCGCCGGAGGCCAGATGTAGGCGAGCGGCAAGCCTTCTGCTTTCGGAACGTACTCCTCGCGGTGGAACACCGTCGCGTCGTAGCGCTTGATGGAAGGCAGCAGGAACCCGAGCACCTCCTGGTTCGGCGCAGAGAGGTCGATATGGCAGCGCCAGATCCACTTGGCGCGTGAGTCTCCGAAGTGGCCGGCGAGCGCCGCGGGCTGAGGGTCGTGCACGACGACGAAGTCGTAGTCGTCCTCGAAGTCCCGGGCGTTCAGGTCGTTGTAATGGGTGTAGACCTCTTTCTGCGCAGGCGTAAGGCCTTGCTCGCTGCCCTGCAGAGCGTTGTGGATGGTCTTCGTTGCGTCGAAGAACTCGTCCCTCCCATGGATCACGCGCCACTCGACGTCAAGGCCCGCGTCGGCCATCAAAGGGATCAGCGTGTAGTTGATCTCGGCCACGCCGCCACCGAACGCCGTTGCCGAGAGATGCACGACACGCTTGCCCGCCAGGGGCTCCGCGAGGCGCAGGATCTCGTCCATGAGGCCCCGGGTGGCAATAGTGGCATAGTCGGCCAGCGACTTGTGCCCTACGTTTACGAGCTGCAGCATTCGCCTCGACTCCCTCTAGAGAGTTGCCGTGGGATGGGCGTGCGCTCGTCTCACATCAAGCCTCTGGGTGCTCGACCAGGAATTCGCGGACGGCAATGTTCGATCGAGCATGTCTTCCAGACCCGCGCGCAGCATAGCGACACGCGGCGCTGTGTTTCTCAGGTGCTGAGAGCCTTGGCGAAACGAATCATCGACCCTCGCCCGTTCTCCCGCTCCCGCACCTCGAGCTCATCCGTGAGCGAACGGATGATGGCGAGCCCGAGACCGCTCTCGTTCATCTCCTCGGCGCCCGGCGCGTCCTCGAGCGAAAAGCCCTTTCCGTCGTCGAGAACATCGATCACCAACCGGTCCAGCTCGAGTCGGTAGACGATCTCGACGGTTCCCTCACCGTCGCCCTTGTACGCGTGACGGACCGAGTTCGAGCACGCCTCCGTCAGAGCCAGCTTGAGGTCGGCGAGCGTCTCCTCCGATACCGGGCGCATGCGGGCGAGGCCGGCGAGGGCAAGGCGGCAGAGCGCGATGTACTCCGCCTTCGCGGGAATCGTAAGTCGCACACTGGATTCGTCGGAGGTCACGGTCATCTCGTCGGACGAAGTCGCTTGTCGTCTTGAAGAGCAAAGTCGCGGTCACCACGCTTTTGCCCGGACTGATGCGGAACTAACCCCACGGGCGAGCGAAGTGCGTCAGCAGGCGCTCGAAGGCTCTGTCGGGCGCTCCGCCAGCTTGACGGAGACGGTGCGACGCTCGGTCCCACGGACGACGCGGAAGGTCGCGACCTCCCCCGGTCGGAGGCGCTCCGTGATGATGCGAGCGACATCTTCGCCGGCCCGTACTGGCTGGTTGTCGATGGCGACGATCACATCGCCTCCCTCGACGAACTGGCGGCCATTGAACGCCTGGCGGTTCCCGCCTCGTAGACCGGACCGATCGCCAGGACTGCCCGGTGTGACGCACGCCACCACGGCGCCATAGTCAGCCCGGTAGCGAAAATGGCGCGCCAGCGTGGGCGTGAGATCGTCCGTGGAAACGCCCACGTATGCGTACGAGACACGGCCTGTCGCGACGATCTGATCCATCGCCCGCCTCGCCGTGTTGATGGGGATCGCGAATCCGACCCCCTGGTTCAGTCCGGAGGTGCTTCGGATCTGCGCGTTGATGCCGATGGCCTCGCCGCGCGCATTGAAGAGCGGCCCGCCGGAGTTTCCGTGGTTGATCGGAGCGTCGGTCTGGATTGCGTCGACGATCCGATAGTCGGAGGCGAGGGACGTGATCGAGCGTCCGGTGCTGGAGACGACGCCGACGGTGAGCGTGTTCTGGTTCCCGAAAGGGCTGCCGATCGCGGACACCGGCTCGCCGACGGTGACGTTTGCCGAGTCGCCGAGCGGCACCGGCCTCAGCGGATGAGCCTGCGGCGAGACTTTCACAAGCCCGATGTCGTTGAAGATGTCCCAGCCGACGATCGTTCCTGCAATGCGATCTCCGTCCTCGAACTCCACGTAGAGGCGGCTTGCGCGCCGCGCCCTGTCCGGGCCGGACGAGCTCGTGATCACGTGCGCATTCGTCAGGATGTACCCCTTGGGCGAGGCCACGAAGCCCGAGCCTTGGGACTCCGGCTCCAGGGCGCCCGAGCCGAAGGTGGCATAGATGGTGACGACCCCGGCGGAGCGGTCGGCATAGGTTCGTGCGGGGTTGAAAACGAGCTCGGATAGCGGCTTCGCGCGCGTTCCGCCGGATGCCCTGGGACCCGTCGGAGTGGTCGAGTTCGTCCGCTCGTCCACCGCCGGTGGGGCCACGACCACGGTCTCAGTACGCCGGTCGCCGGTCCAGCCGGCGGCCTTACCGAGGGCAAGCACCGTCGCACCGCCGATCACGGCGGCAAGCAGCGCAACGGCGACGGTAGAGCCCGGACGCATGCGCGGATCACTGTAGCGGCGCCGGCGCGGGGAACTGTTGGCGCCTCGAATCTGTTGTCTATACTGATAACTACGTAGGACTCGGCCGGGCAGCTTCTTTCGGGGAGCCGGTTGGTCCGTCAAGAGCTTTCCTAGTGCACCAATTGGTTTTCCCGTGAAAACGTGGGTGGTACGGCCTCCTGTGCGCGCAAACGGAGCATGAACACGGTCTTTTCGGCCTCGGTCTGCAGCTCGAGCGAGCCCCCCATCAGCTCGGCCAGCTCTCTCGCGATTGCAAGCCCGAGCCCACTCCCTGACGCCACCGCGCCGTCGACCCGGTAGAAACGCTCGAAGAGGTGTGACCGGTGCTCGACCGGGATGCCGGGGCCCTCGTCCTCCACCTCGAGCACCGCCTCGTCGTCGCCGGCGCGGGTGCGAATCCGCACCGCCGTACCGGAAGGGGTGTGCACCAGGGCGTTCTCGAGCAGGATGCGCGCGATCTGACCGACGCGCTCTTCGTCCGCACAGGCGACGGCGCCGTCGCCTTCCACCTCGAGCGCTCTTCCCTCTGTCCGCGCAATCGCGCGAAACTCGCGGGCGATGGAACGTGCGACCGCGCCAAGGTCAACGGCCCGGCGATCCACGGCGATCCGTCCCGCATCGAGGCGCGAGAGGTCAAGCAGGTCCGTCGCGAGCCGAGTCAGTCGCGCGGTCTGCTCGCGCATCGTGTCGAGGAACTCACGGCGTGTCTCCTCGTCGAGATCTTCCTCGGTCAGAAGCTCGAGGAAGCCGCTGAGCGAGAAGAGCGGCGTGCGGAGCTCGTGCGATGCGTTGGCGATGAACTCGTTCCGAGCCCGGTCAAGCTGGGCGAGACGCTGTCGCATGCGGTCGAACGCGGACGCGAGCTCGGCGAGCTCGTCGGATCCACGGTCGGTTACGGGAACGTCGAATCGGCCGCCGGCGATGCGGTCGGCGGCGCGCTCGAGACGGCGGATCCGCCGGGCGAACGCCCAAGCCGCGCCGTAGCCGAGCAGAAGAGCCGCCATCAGGGCCACGAGGCCGCCGACGAGCAGCCGCCGCTCGACGAGCTCCACGGTCTCCAGCGAGCCTGCAAGCGAAGCAGAGAGCAGAACGACGTTCGCGCCACCGGGTCCGAGCGGAACGGCCCTCTCCGCAAAGCGCTCGCCCTCCCGCCTCACGGTGCCCGACCGAGGGCCGACCGCCCGGGCTGCTTCGAGCGCGATGCGATCCTGACCGATGTCGACGGAGGTCACCTCGCCCGAATCGGCGATGGGGCGAAGCCGAGGCCGCGAAGAAGTCCGGCTCACGTCGAAGACCACGATGCGGGTGTTGAGAGCCTTGGCCTCGTCCTCGACCCTGAACTGCAGGGTCGCGGGGTCGTCTCCCGTCACCTGGCGTGCGACGCTGAGCGAAGCACGCTCGAGCTGCTTGAGCTTCGCGTTCACCAGTCGCCGCTCGAGCGACGGAACGAGGATGAGGTAGACGATGACGAGGGCCCCCGCCACGGCCACGAAAACACCGAGCGCGAGGCGCGGCCCGACGCTGCGGAGCGGATTCACCGGTCGCGGAAGCGGTAGCCCACGCCGCGCACCGTCTGAATGAACTCGGGCTCACGCGGCTCACGCTCGAGCTTCTCTCGAAGATGGCGCACGTGAACGTCGATCGTGCGCGGATCACGGTACTCCGAGCCGCCCCGCAACCCCTCGAGCAGAACCTGCCGCGTATAGACACGCCCGGGATTGGACGCGAGCAAGCGAAGCAGCTCGAACTCGACGTAGGTGAGCTCGACCGGGCGGCCATGCGCCTCAACGGAACGCCTCGCCACATCGATCCGCAGCCCGTCGAGCTCGATCTGCTCGGAAGAGACACCCCGCTCGCGCGCGACGGCCCTTCTCAGCAGGGCTCGCACGCGGCTGCGGAACTCGCGGATCGAGAACGGCTTGGTGATGTAATCGTCCGCGCCAAGCTCGAGACCCAGCACCTTGTCGAGCTCGTCGTCACGTGCCGTCAACATGATGATGGGCACGGAGCTCGTCGCCCGGATTCGCCTGCACACCTCGAGCCCGTCCAGCTTGGGCAGCATCACATCGAGCACGACGAGGTCGACACGCTCGTCGGACCAGCGCTGCAGCGCCTCCTCTCCGTCCCTGGCCTGCACGACGCGAAACCCGTCGCGCTCGAGCGGGTACGTTAGAAGCCTCTGGATGGCTTCCTCGTCGTCGACGAGGAGGATGGTCGCGGAGTCCTGCATGGGCCGCAATGTCGGGCGCTCGGAGACGGCTCGCCTACTATAGCCGCCCAATGACGGCGCTCAGGCCTCGGTCGCCGCGGCCGCGGCTCAGGCGAGGCTCGCTCGAGCGGCCGATCAACGCGAGGACCTATCGCGGAACCTGGCTTCTCGTCGCTATGCCGCTGCTGATCGCCGCTTTCAGCGTGCGGACGCCCCAACCACTGCCGCCGCCAAGCCTCCCGGCCGCGTTCGACTCCGACTCGGCTCTCGCGCTGACCGGCGAGCTCGTGCGCCTGCACCCGAACCGCCGCCCTGGAACGCCAGGCGCCACCGCCGCAGCCGGGTGGCTTCGAGATCAGCTCGCCTCCCTCCGCTTCCGACCGGAATCCGACCGCTTCGAAGCCGACGTACCCGGCCTGGGCAGGGTATGGCTGGAGAATGTCTATGCGATCGCCCCGGGACAGTCACCGGAGGCGATCGTTCTGATGGCACACCGCGACGGCACGGGCGCGGGGCCGGGAGCCAACGACAACGCCTCGGGTACCGCCGCGCTCGTTGAGCTCGCCCGCTCGTACGCCAGCCCGCAAGGGATCTGCCTCGGCGAGGCGCCGCAGCAGAGTTCCTGTCCTGCACGCAGTGTCATCTTTCTCTCGACGGACGCGGGCGCCTTCGGCGGAGTCGGCGCCGACCACTTCGCGGAGACGTCACCCTACCGCGACCGCATCGTGGCCGTGGTCAACCTCGATGCGATCGCGGGACCCGGACCGCCTCGGATCCAGTTCGCTGGCGATGCCCCCCGCACACCCGGTCCGACGTTTCTCCGGACTCTCGCTGCACGGATTGCCGAACAGACTGGTCAGCTCCCGGAGCGGCCGAGTGCGCTTCGGCAGCTCGTTGATCTGGGATTCCCGTTCAGTCTCTACGAGCAGGCGCCGTTCGTCAGCCGCGGCATTCCCGCCATGACCCTCTCAACAGCTCCTGACCGCCCCGGCGCGTCTGTCTCGGACACGGGGGACGACCTCAGCCGGCCCCGCCTGGCTCAGGTCGGAAACTCGGCCCAGGCGCTGCTCGGGTCCCTCGATCAGGGCCTCGAGCTACGGGCCGAGACGCGTAGCCACGTGTTCCTGGGAGCACGGGTGGTACCCGGCTGGGCGGTTCAGATCGTGCTGCTGGGAGCGCTGGTGCCGTTTCTTTTCGTCGCTGTCGACCTGTTCGCGCGCTGCCGACGTCGCAGAATCAGGCTCGCCCCCGCCTGGCGTAGCCTTCGCAGCCGCCTGGGGTTTTGGGCCTGGGCGGGCCTGCTCTTCGGACTGCTCGGCCTGCTCGGGGCCTGGCCCGACGGGGTCAACCGCCCGCTCGCCCCGGAGAGCTCCGCTGCCGGCGACTGGCCGGTGCTGTGGCTGGGTGGCCTAGCCCTGCTCGCCGGGCTCGGTTGGCTCGTCGCCCGCGAACGCCTCCTCCCGCGGCGTCCTGCAACGGCCGAGGAGGAGCTCGCGGGCCACACGGTCGCGTTGCTGGCCCTGGCGGTGGTTGCACTGCTCACGGTGGCCACGAACGTCTTCGCACTGCTTTTCCTGCTCCCCTCGCTGCACGCCTGGCTGTGGCTCGTCCAGCTGCGTGACCGCCCGTTCTGGACACGTGCCGCTGTGCTCGGCGCAGGGCTCGCGGGGCCGCTGCTTCTGATCGGATCATTTGCCGGTCGCTTCGGCCTCGGCTTCGATGCCCCGTGGTACATGGCTGCCCTCGTCGCGGTCGGGTATGTCCCCCTGCCGCTCGTGCTCGTGCTCGGCGCCTGGCTGGCGGCGAGCGGCCAGCTGGCCGCGCTGGCCGCAGGACGGTACGCCCCTTACCCGGGCGCACGGGAACGGCCACCGCGCGGTCCGATTCGGAACGTGGTGCGACGCCTCCTCCGAGCTCATCGCACCGGCCGAGCGAGACAGTCGGAGCCGGAAGAGCTCGAGACGGTCGGGTGAGACCGGCTTCGGACGACCGAGATCACCAAGGAGCGAGCTGGACGTACCGCACGTCCTGGCCGGCGAGAATCTCCCCTTCACCTCGTGGCACGTGCACCAGCGCGCTCGCCGACGCCGCCCGGGCGATCATGTGCGACTCCTGGCCGGCGATCGGCTCCGCCGCACGGCCCTCGACGCGATCCAGCAGCC
>JACCTQ010000231.1 GCA_013812265.1 Actinomycetota bacterium | reverse complement strand
AAGCAGTTCTGTGTCCGCGTCTGGGCGCGAACCGCCGTCACCGCGCGTGTCTACAACTCGGAAGTCGACGCCTGTCCTCGTGACTCCGATCCCCAGCCAGGCGATGACCCGGGCGGCGGGAGGGCTTAGAACTAACGCATGATCCGAGCCGGGCTTCAGCGCTTCGCCATCATCCTCGGCTTCGTCACCGTGCTCACCGCGGCCGGCTCACTGCTCGTCGCGCTCCTGACAGACCGGGATAAGGTCCAGTCGCTCGCATTCGGCTTCTGGATCGTGGGTGCGGGGATCATCATCATCGCGCTGTTCTCGGCGGGGAGCGCTGTCTCCCAGGGATACGAGATGTGGGAAACCGGTGCCGAGGCCCCGGTGGAGGGCGGCGGTGACACGCTGCCGCTGGTCCTCCTCGGAGTGCTACTGCTGCTGATCGGCGTGCTCGCGCACACCCAAGCCGGCGACGGTGGACCGGATCGCTCGGAGCCGATCGCGGCCGAGCTGTCCGCCCGGGCGACGCGCCCCGCTACGGTCGCCGGTCATTGCCCCAGGAACAACAGAGCATCCGTCGGCGCGTAGTCGTCGGTCAGCGTCGGCACGTCGTTGACCGGAATCGTGCGGTCGTAGCGGTCGAGGATCGGTTTGCTCAGATCCGGGGCGCCACGCGAGCGCTCCTTGATCCCGTGCCAGCGCTGCGCCAGAAACGCGGAGTTGGGGGCGGGGCGCTCGGTCGCGACCATCATCAGGTTGCGGTATTCGCTAGCCGAAGTGCTTTCGCCGGCAAGCTTTACGGGGTGCACCAGCACGGTCGGGAACGTGGAGCGATACGTCCGGTACATCGACCGGAAGAGCTTCGAGCCGTCGCCCGTGATGGCGCCGATCGCATTCGTGACCACGACACCGCCGGGCGCCAGCCGCGCCTTAACGAGCTCGAGAAACTGCCTTGTCGTCAGGTGGAAAGGCACCGAGTCGGCGTAGAACGCGTCGATCGCTACCACGTCCCACCGCCGGGCATTGTCTGCCAGGTACCGCCGCCCGTCCTCCACATCGACGCGCAACCGTCGGTGCCGCGGCACGTCGAAGTAGCGGTAGCCGGCGTCCACAACCGCCGGGTCGAGCTCCACTACCTGCACACTGACGCCCGGAAAGTCCCGCCAGACACGTTTCGGCGCCGATCCACCTCCCAGGCCGATGAAGAGGATGTTGCGTGCGCCCGGGTTGTAGGCGAAGCCGAGCTGGAAGAAGTCGGTGTAGCGGTAGCGCGTTCGATAGGGATCGCCGAGGTACATCGCGCTCTGATAGGAAGCATCGAAACGTAGGTAACGCGTTTTCTCGTCGTCCACGACCGCGAGGCGGTGGTAGCGGGTATCGGCCGTGTGCACGACGCGGTAACCGCTGAAATCGACGGCCCCCGCCTCGCGTTTGTCCTGGCGCCCGTAGGCGGGTGACCAGTTGCGCGCCGCAGCCCCGCTGAGCGTGCCTCCCGCCTCCGGCGCCAGGGACACCGCCGCGATTCCGACTCCGATCGTGGCCGCGAGGCTGAGCGCGAACGCCGGAACCATCCGCTCGGAGACCGAGACGAGCGCCACCGCGCCCAGCAACGCGGCCGCACCGAGAGCCAGGAGCTGATCGGTGCCGAACTCCGGAATCAGCCAAAACGCGGTAGCGAAGGTGCCTGCAATGCTTCCGGTTGTCGATAGGGCAAACAGGCGTCCGGCCGTCCGTCCCGCGCTTGCGACCGACCTCGTGCGAAGCCGCACGGCTATGGGTGAGACCGCGGCGAGCAGAACACTCGGGCCGGCGAAGAGGATCACTGCAGCGAGCAGCGGGTTGAGGCGTGGCCCCGGGTTCCAGCCGACAACCGCCTCGAGCACCACATCGTCGGCGTAGGGGATCGCGAGCACGAGCAACGCCGCCCCGGCGAGGACAGACAGGAGCAGCCCCAAGGCAGGAAGGCGATCGGCAAGCGCGCCGCCGAGCCAGTAGCCGGCTGCGAGGCCGGCCAGTACGACGCCGATGAGCGCGCCCCAGACGAAGAGCGAGTTTCCGAAGAACGGGGCGAGCACCCGGCTGGCAGCGATCTCGACGCCGAGCAGGACCGCTCCGCCGGTGAAGACGGCGAGACCGACGGCGAACGCGCCGCTCGCGGCCTGGGCAGGCGGAGACGGCGGCAGGCCTGACCTGGGCGGCACAGCGAGCGGGGCGTGCGCAACCCGACCTGCCTCGGACGTCGAATCGCGCATCTCGGATCGTTATAGCCGTACGGCCCCACTTGGCGCGCTTCCACCCGTCCGGGGCAGAGGCCGGTGTTTGGGCCACACGGTCGGCAGGCCTGCTCGTGCGACAATCGCTGGCGATGCGCTTTCAGCTGGTAGCGAGGACGGGTCACCCCGATTTTCTGGACCTCCCCTGGGCGATTCCGCTCGAGACGTGGGAATCACCCCGGATCGTCGAGGTGGAGCGCGGCATCTCGCGCCACGTCGTTCGTTTCGTGGAGTACGACGGCGGGCTCTACGCGCTCAAGGAGCTGCCTCAACGGCCTGCCGAGCGGGAGTACCGGCTCCTCCGGAACCTGGGCAGCGCCTCGCTTCCGGTCGTGAAGGTCGTCGGTGTCGTAAGCGGGCGGGCAGGCGCCGACGGGCAAGAGTTGGACGCCGTGCTCATCACCCGCCATCTCGACTTCTCGCTCCCGTACCGGGTTCTCTTCGCCGGCCGAGGTGTCCCGGACCTCCAGAACCGGCTGCTCGACGCGCTCGCGGAACTGCTCGTGCGGCTCCATCTCGGCGGCTTCTTCTGGGGAGACTGCTCACTCTCGAACACGCTCTTCCGTCGCGATGCGGGAGCGCTCGCCGCCTACCTGGTGGATGCGGAGACTGCCGAGGCGCACCCGAAGCTCTCGGAAGGCCAGCGCCTCCACGACCTTGCTATCGCAGAGGAGAACATCATCGGCGAGCTCCTGGACGTCGAAGCGGAGATCGGCCTCCCTTCGGGCGTCGACCCCGAGGCCACGGGGGCGGCGGTGCGTGAGCGCTACAACGCGCTCTGGAGCGAGGTGACTCCGGTCGACACGTTTGCTCCCGACGAGCGCTTCCGGATCGACGAGAGGCTCCGACGGCTGAACCAGCTCGGTTTCGACGTCGAGGAGATCGAGGTAGTGGCGAGCGACGAGGGCTTCTCACTCCGGCTCGACCCTCACGTCGTCGAGCCGGGCCACCACCGCCGCCGGCTGCATGCGCTGACGGGGTTGAACGCCCAGGAGAATCAGGCCCGCCGGCTCCTGAACGATCTCGCGCGGTTTCGCGACCACGTGAGTCGCAACGAGGGCCGTCCCCTGCCCGAGTCGGTCGTGGTCCACCGCTGGCTCGCCGACGTCTTCGAGCCAGTCGTCGCGGCGGTTCCGGCCGAGTTCCTGCACCAGAAGCTCGAGGCGGCCGAGGTCTTCCACGAGATCCTGTGCCACCGCCAGCACCTCTCGGAGCAGGCGCGGAAGGACGTGCCGCTCCTCGAGGCCACGCGCTCCTACGTCGACGACGTCCTGCGCCACGTCCCCGACGAGCGCGCCGTGCTGGTCTCGGACAGCTGGCGAATGGGCTGACCGTTCGGGGGTGAGTTTGGGGGTCAGGTCTTGCACCGCAACACAGTTGGCATCGAAGCGGCACAGCGCCGTCCGTCGGCGTCGAGCAAGGTGACCGCCCCGCCCGACCGCGTCGCAGTACGCCGGCGCCCTCTAGCACGTCACTGCGAGGAGGAACGAAGTGGCTCGCAGTCGAAGTCGTGGGCCTCGGCTGCTGACGGTTCGTCCGCCGCCGCCTGCCCACGACGGCGTGCGTGCGAGGAGGCAGTGGCTGCGGACTGCTCGGCATGGTGCGCTGCAAGACCTGACCCCCGACCTGCGAACGACCAGGCTTTCGTCCACCCTTCCGGCGGTCCAACGCTCATGCTCGTTTACAACGCCAGCGCCTCGAAGCGACACCGATGTAGAACGGACGCTCGCGCCCCAGCCGGTCGAAGACGTGGACCCGCAGCGAGTCGGGCGGGAAGGTCACGTGGCGCACGACTTTGGAGCATCCCAACATTTCCCCGACGCGAGCGGCGACTGCAGCGGCCGGCGGGCCCAATCTGTTGCGAGTATCGAAGACAGCCGTCTATTGATGGCGGCATCTCATCATTCCCGCGGCTCCATCACGAAATCTCCAGCGTCGCGCGCCTCCGGCTCTGCGTCTCCATGAAGATCAGGAACGCGTAGCCCGCGAGCATGTAGACGGCGCCGAGGGCCGCTTCCCATGCGAGCAGCCCGGTGACGTCCGCGAGCGACGCGCCGTCCGCGACCTCTCTGCCCGCTGTGATCGCGTGCGTGAGCGGCATCGACCCGCCGATCGCCTGCATCCAGTCCGGCAGCCGGTCGAGCCGCACGTTCGAGCCGGTGAAGATGAGCAGCAGCCCGAACACGATGTTGTTCATCACCGATGTCTCGCGCACGCGCAGGCCGATCCCGGCGAGCACGAGCCCGAACCCAGTGCAGGAGAACGAGGCGAGCACGGCGACCGCAAGCAGCGACGGGAGCGACGACGGCCGAACGCCGACGTCGAGCAGAAGCGCCGCGACTCCGAACGACACGACCGCCACAGCCGCGCCGTTCAGGACGACTGGGAAGGCGCGCCCGAGGAAGAGCGGCAGGCGGCCCGCCGGTGTCACGAGCACGAACGCAAGCGTCTGCGCGTACCGCTCGCCCGAGATCATCTGCACCATCCCGAAGACGCAGGGAATGGACACGTACTGGATCGCGTTCCCGATCACGTAGAACTCGTCGTTCTCGAGCTTGGCGGTACGGCCGATGTACGCGAAGAGCAGGATCTGGAAGATCGGCGTCGCGAACAGGGTCGTGAGCAGGATCGAAGGGGACAACCAGCCGAAAAGCGCGCGATAACTCGTGAGCCCGCCGACGAAGAAGACGCGGAGAGCGTAGGTCACGTCAGCGCGAGGGTCGCGTGCTCGCGCGCCGATCGCAGGACGCTGTTCAGCATCAGCACGCCGGCGGCGACGTAGCCGAGGCCGAGCGCGAAGCAGATCGCGACGTCGGGCAACGGCGTGCCTCCCATCGACGCCTGGCGGATCGCGTTCATCCCCCACGTCGGCCCGAGCGCCCACGAGATCGGACGCACCCAGTCGGGGAGGAGCGAGAGCGGCACGAGGAAGCCGCAGATCAGCCACACGGGGTACTCGAGGACGGCGCCCATGGCCCACGAGCGCCGGAAGCGCACGAAGGCCACGGCGAGCAGGAACCCGAGCATTCCGACCGAGATCACCGTCGCCGGCACAGCCAGCGCGAACGCGAACGGGTGCTCCATCGGCAGGTCGATGCCGAACGCGAACTTACCCCAAAGGATCGTCGCGGCGAGGCAGTAGAGGCCGATCGCCGACGTCGCGATTGTCACCGGAAGCAGCACGAGCGAGAAGTGCACCGGCGTCGCGACGAGCAGCTCGAGCACGCCGTGCCACCGCGCACGCTGGAGCGCCGAGCTCGCCGGGACGCTCGTCGCCGTCCAGACGCCCATCACGGCGGCGCCGAGCGCCGCGTAGACGAGGAGCTCGGGATTACCGCCGTTCCGGAACATGAAGAAGGCGACGGTGGCAAAGAACAACGGCCACAACACGGCGAGCAGGCCGTCGAAGGCGGACCGCGTCATCATCTTCGCGTGGAAGACCCAGCCCCAGCCGAGCACGCGGAGCGCGTGCACTACGAGAGCGCGAGCTCGGGGTCCGGCGCCTCCGCGGCTTCTTCCTCGGCCGCGGTCACTAGCGCCACGTACGCGTCCTCCAGCGTCGGCTCGCGCGGCGACACGCGCCCGATCTGCGTCTCGCCGAGCGCGCCGAGAATCGGGCGCGTCATCTCGAGACCCGGTGCGGAGT
>JACCTQ010000218.1 GCA_013812265.1 Actinomycetota bacterium | reverse complement strand
TCTCGGCACAGCGTCGTCAGCGGGATGAAGACCTTCGGCGAGTAGGTCACCAGCGTCCCCTTGCCCTCGAGCCGCAGCTCCCGTGCCACCTCGGCTACCGCTTCCCAGGGTGCATCGGCGAGCGCGTGAGCCGTCGCCTCCACGGGCCGGCCGTACCGACCAACCGCCTCGAGCGCCTCTCGCCAGGCGGTCTCCATAGCGCCGGAGCTAACCATCTAGCTCAGCCGCGAGGCGCGCTCACGAGCTTTCCGAACCGAATCCAGCGGCCTTTCTGCCACCGCTCGAGCTGCGCCTGCTCGAGCGGAAATCGATCTCGGGCCGACGTCCGCACCCGGATCCCCGGGAGCACGAACGGGTTTTTCCGATCGTCGAGGCGGGTCACCGCGGCAAGCACGCCGCGCCGCGTGAGGTTTCGGCCCGCCTTCCGCAGCGTCTCGACCATCGCGTGGGCCGATGCCATCCCAGCGATGAAGTAACCATTCTTGATGTTCTCGCCGGGAAGATACTTCCGCATCACGGCGCGGTAGAGACGGAAACCCGGGTCCTTCGCCCACGCCGGATCGGCCGGATCCTTGAAGAAGGCAAGGCTGATCGCGCCCTCGGTCCGCTTGTTCCGGCCACCCTCCGAAGCGAGCGTCAGGACGGTTGTCGACGCCGCGACCGCGTTGACGAAGATCTGGGGGCGCCAGCCCAGCTTGTTCACGTACACGAATGCCTGAATCGCGAACTTCCCGAACGCGAAGATCATCAGCGTGTCCGCGCGTGAGGCTTTCAGGCGCGCGATCTCCGATGACACGTCGGTCGAGGTCGGATCGTAGGATCGCTGCGAGACGATCTGCCTCGCCTTGCGGCCGAGACCTTTCTTCAACCCGGCGACGAGATCCTTGCCGTACTCGTCGTCCTGGTAGAGCACGGCGATCCGAGCGCGCGGCTTCGTGCGCGCTATCTGCCTCCCGTAGATGATGCCCTCCGCCGTGTACGTCGGAATGAAACCGAGGGACCACGGGTAGCGGCGGTACTCGCGGCCCCACGTGCTGGCACCGCTCGCCACGAAGAGGTGAGGTACCCCGACCTCGTTGAGATATGGCCGTATGGCAAGGTTCTGAGCCGTGCCCAGGCTGTTGAAGATCGCGAATACGCGGTCCTGCTGTACGAGCTGCCTGGTGGCTTGCACCGTGCGTCCGGGGTCGTAGCCGTCGTCCAGATACTTGTAGGTGATGCTGCGGCGGTGGACGCCGCCTCGGGAGTTCACGTACTTGAAATACGCCTCCGCGCCCCGCGCCGTAGCCGAGCCTGACGCCGCTTCGCCGGAGAGAGGCGTCGTTCCGCCGAGCAGGACGGAGGTGGCCGTCACGCCCGGATCCGCGGAGAGACGTTTCGGAGCCGTGCCGCCGCCGTACGCCGATGCGGCGACGGCGAAGAACGCCACCATCAGCCCCAGCGCTCGCAGCCACTTCCTTTCCATTGCCCCGCTCCCCCAAGCCATTGTGTGCCGCGAAACTCTAGCGGGGCGCTTATTAGACAATAGTTTGACAAAGACCACCGGCGCTGATAGTCATCGTTCACCGTGGCTGCCGAGACCGTCCACCTCTCCGACGAAGCGTTGGTCGCGCTCGTCTCCGGCGGGGACGGGAACGCCTTGGCCGCGCTGTATGACCGCTTCGGCCGTGCCGCGTACGCCGTCGCCCTGCGGCTGATCCGCGATGCCGCCCTTGCCGAGGATGCCGTGCAGGACGCGTTCCTCAGCGTCTGGAAGAACGCTTCGCGGTATGCGCCCGCGCGCGGGCGCGCGAGCACCTGGATCCTGACGCTCGTGCACAATCGAGCAGTCGATGTCGTTCGCCGGGAGCAGCGCCGTCCCGTGGAAGCGCCAGAGTCAGCCGACGAGGAGAGCGGCGAGCGTACCGACGAGACAGCGCTCGCGCGACTCGAGCGAGAACGCGTGCAGGCGGCGCTCCGGTCCTTGCCGGCGCGCGAGCGGGAGACGATCGAGCTCGCGTACTACGCGGGGCTGACGCAGTCGCAGATCGCGCATCGTCTCGGTGAGCCGCTCGGCACGATCAAGAGTCGTACCTTCACGGGGCTCAAACGCCTGCACACGGCCCTTGCAGAACCAGCCTTACAGCCCGGTACGAAGCTTGCGGACAACACCTGCGGCACCGCCTGGCAGCAGGAGAAGTACGAGGATCACGGCCGCCCCGTACGCGACGGACGGAATTCCTGGCTCGTTGGCGATCTCGCGCACTGAAGCGGGCAGAGCTTCGATTTCGGGCAGCTTGCCGATCCAGATCGGCAGGAACTGCACGAACACCGCTCCGGCGATGACTCCCCAGAGCGACCCGAGACCACCCACGACCGCCCCCACGAGCAGCGTCAGCGAAAGCGCCACCGGAAACGTGGCCGGATTGACGAAGCTCGTCGCGATGGCGAACAGGGAGCCGGCCACTCCGGCATAAAAGGCGGAGAGCCCAAACGCGGCTGTCTTGTACGCCGCCGGGTTGATGCCGACGGAGGTCGCCGCGACATGACTGTCCCGAACAGCCCGCAGCGCACGGCCCGTGCGACCGCGAAGCAAAAGCCACGCGGAGACTCCGAGAACCGCGAAGATCGACCAGCTCAGGTAGTACAGCCACTCGTTGAAGGTCAGGTGGCGTCCGAAGACGTCTACGCCGGCAATGGCGCCCGTGAGGCCCTCGACGCCGAAGAGATTGATTCCCTGCGACCCCCCTGTGACCCCCTCCGCCTTCTTGAGGACTGACGGAAAGGCAACCGCGATCGCGAACGTGGCCAGCGCGAGATGCAGCCCGGTGAGGCGAAGCGCCGGTACGCCGAGCAGGAGCCCGGCGACGCCGCTGACGACTCCGGCCACCGGGATCGTCCAGAGATCCGTGACGCCGTGGTCGGCGACGAGGATGGCGGTCGTGTAGCCGCCGATGGCCATGAACGCCCCGTGACCGAGCGAGATCTGGCCGGAGAAGCCGGTGACGATGCTCAACCCGAGGATGGCGATCGCGTAGATCGCGACATAGGCGAGCTCGGATGCCCGGAAGTCGCTTACGAATCCTGGAAGCAGGAGGACGGTGAGGAAAGCCGCGAGCAGAACGCCGCCACCGGCGACCGCCTTCACACGGGACCGGTGGGTCACACGCGCCTCGCGGCAACGCTTCCGAACAGGCCGGCCGGGCGCACGAGCAGAACGGCCAGGATGATGGCGAGGGCGACGGGAAGTCGCAGATCGGTTCCGACGAAGTCGACGTACGCACCGAGCAGGTTGAGGAGCACGCCGAGCAGGAGACCGGCGACCAGCGCGCCGAGCGGGCTGTCGAGCCCGCCGAGCACCGCGGCCGCCAGCGCATAGAGCAGCACCGGCCGCATCATGTTCGGATCCAGGAACACGCTCGGGGCGACCATCATCCCGGAGACGGCGCCGAGCACCGCGGCGAGGCCCCAGCCGGCTGCGAGCATCCGGCCGACGGGAACCCCCGCCAGGCGGCTCGTGGCGGGATTGAAGGCGGCAGCGCGCAGGGCGAGTCCTGCTTTCGTAAAGCGAAAGAGAGCGAACAGCCCGGCGACAACGCCGAGCGAGACCGCGATCACGCCCAGGTCCTGAAGGCTGAAGACGACTCCGCCGACGTCGATCGGACGGGTCGAGAAGGCGCTAGGGAACGCCTTCACCTCGCTCGACCAGATCCAGGCCGCGAGCCCGTTCAACAGGATGAAGAGCCCGATCGTGACCATGACGGCGGTGACGACCGGCGCATCCTGAAACGGCCGCATCACGGCCTGGTGCACGAGCACGCCGCCCACGAAGGCCAGCGCCAGAGTGAGCACGAACGAGAGCCAGTACGAGACTCCGTGGTCGATGAGCGTCCAGGCGACGTACGTGGTCACCATCGCCATCTCCCCCTGCGCGAAGTTGACCACGCGTGTCGCACGGTGGATGAGAACGATCGCGAGTGCCAGGCTCGCGTAGATCCCGCCGGTGGCGAGGCCGCTGACCACCTGCTGCAAGAAGTCGGCCATGTGGGTCTAGTACCCGAGGTACGAGCGGCGGACGGACTCGTTGCCGCGCAGCTCGGCGCTGCTGCCCTCCAGCGCCACCCGGCCGCCTTCGAGCACGTACGCGCGCGTCGCCGATTCGAGCGCGAGCATGGCGTTCTGCTCCACGGTCAGCACTGCCAGGCCCTCCTCCCGGTTGAGCGTGCGCACGATGCGGTACAGATCCTGGACGACGATCGGTGCGAGGCCCAGAGACGGCTCGTCGAGCATCAAGAGGCGCGGGCGCAACATGAGCGCACGGCCGAGCGCCAGCATCTGTTGCTCGCCTCCGCTCAGCGTGCCCGCCTGCTGGCCGCCCCGCCTCTCCATCCAGGGAAAATAGGCCGCGACTCGCTGGAGGTCGTCCCGAAACGCCCGGGCCGGGCGGCTGTATGCGCCGAGGCGGAGATTCTCCATGACCGTCAACTCCGCGACGGTGCCCCGGCCCTCGGGCGCGTGCGCGACGCCCAGCCGCGCGATCCGATCGGGCGGGAGACGGCCGATGTCACGGCCACCGAACGCGATTCGCCCTCGGCGCGGAATGGTTCCGGAGACGGTCCGCAGCGTCGTCGTCTTGCCGGCGCCGTTCGCGCCGAGGATGGCCACCATCTCGCCCTCCTGGACGGCCAGCGTGATCCCGTGCAGAGCCGTGAAGGAACCGTACGACCCCGTGAGGCCGTCAACCTCGAGCAATGCGGTCAAAGACTCACCGCGGGGCCGAGATATGCCTCCTCTACCGCTTCGTCGCCCCGCACTTCCGCGGGAGAGCCCTCCGCGATCTTCCTGCCGAAGTTCAGGACGTGGATCCTGTCGGACAGCGCCATCACGAGTTGCATGTGGTGCTCGACGACGACGATCGTCACCGCGAAGTCCGCGCGTACGCGCCGGAGTAGCTCTATGAGCTCCGCGACCTCGGCCTGCGTCAGTCCACCCGCAGGCTCGTCCAGCAGGAGAAGGCGAGGATTGGACGCGAGCGCCCGGGCGAGGTCCACGCGCTTCATGGTTCCGAAAGGGAGCGAGGACACCGGCCGGTCGCGAAGGCGTGCGAGCTCGAGGTCTTCAAGCACCTTCACCGCCCTGGCCCGTCCGGCGCGACCACCAAGCGTATGGGCGCCGGCGCGGACGTTCTCGGCCACCGTCATCGATCGGAACAGCTCGGCCGCCTGAAACGTGCGGCCGATTCCGAATCGAGCCACCCGGTGGGGTCGTAGAGCGCGAAGGCTCCTGCCCGCGAAGAAGATCTCGCCCGAGTCCACCCGATAGATCCCGCTGACGAGGTTGAAGAGAGTCGTCTTCCCGGCGCCGTTCGGCCCGATCACACCGGCGATCTCCCCCTCCTCCACGTCGACCGAGACCCCTTGCAGGGCCACGATTCCACCGAACGTCCGGTGGACATCCCGCACGGACAGCAGGGGCACCTCGTGAACCCTACGCGGCTCCTGTCAAGGTGGCCACGAACGGTGGCGCCAGATCCTCCGCTCTCGTGACGAGCGCCCCGCATTGGAAGCTGCACGCAGGCGTAGACGGCCGGCTGGCTCGCGAGATCCTTATCGAGGAGAAGCGGCGCCTCTTGGGCACTCGCGTCGGACAGTCCGGGCGAGAAAGGGTGCTTCTGCTCGAATCAGCTGCTGCTCGCCACGCGGGATCCGGGCCAAGCTCCGCGTGCGGTCGAGCCCACCGCCTTCGGCTGTGAAAGGCCGGGGCCGGGGTGAGTACAAAGAGCGGGGGGGG
>JACCTQ010000203.1 GCA_013812265.1 Actinomycetota bacterium | reverse complement strand
GGCCGAGATCCTCGAGGTGTAGTGCTCCGTCCCGGAAGTCGCTTGATGATCCTGGCACGCGAAAAGCAAGCCGGGGAAGGACGCAGGGAGCGCGCATGTGCTGGCACATGTAAGCGACTGAGGACGCAGTCCGGCGCCGCTTTGCAGCCGCCCAGGGCGCGAGTGCCTTCCGGGACGGAACACTAAGGCGGACCGGATTGCGGTTGCGCCTCCTCGGAACGGAACTCTCCTCGCCGGCTCACCCCTGCGGGTGAACGACCCCCGCATGCGGATCGATCCACCCCTGGAGCAGCGCCGCCAGGAGGCGGCACGGGCGGTTGCGATCATCATGGACGGCAACGGCCGCTGGGCGGTCGAGCACGGCTTGACGGTCGCGGAAGGCCACCGAGCGGGGACTCGCGCGCTCCGGAGAACGGTTGAGGGGGGGATCGAGCTCGGCGTACGGTCGCTCGTGGTCTACGCCTTCTCCACCGAGAACTGGGCCCGGCCGCCGGAGGAGGTCGACGATCTGATGGCTATCTTCGACGAGACGATCGAGCGCGAGTTGCCGGATCTGGCCGAACAGGGGGTGCGGACACGTTTTATCGGTCGCCGGGATCGCGCGCCGGCGGAGCTGCGCGAGCGGATGGCGAGCCTCGAGGAGGAAACGGCCCGGAACGACCGCCTGAGCCTCTGGATCGCCTTCGACTACGGCGGCCGCGCCGAGATCATCGAGGCGGCGCGCCGCCTCGCTGCGAGCGGCGTCCCTTCGGAGGAGATCGACGAGAACCGGTTTGCGGCGAGTCTGTATGCCCCCGAGATGCCGGACCCAGACGTCCTCATTCGAACCTCCGGCGAGCTGCGGATCTCCAACTTTCTCCTGTGGCAGCTCGCGTATGCGGAGCTGGTCTTCGTGGACAAGCTGTGGCCCGACTTCGACGAGTCGGATCTGCGCGCCGCGCTCGAGGCCTATGCGAGCCGACGCCGCCGGTTCGGCGGACGATGACGGTCTGCCGCAGGGACTTTCCGCGCCTGCGGGTCGGGTGTGGAACGATCGTCACAACTTTGGCAGAGCTCCTACCGTCTCGCCGAGCCATGTCCAGGGTCAGACCCTGGTTTTCGGGCCGGCGAGCCGTCTCCCGGGCGACCTCCACATGAGCCCGCTCCTCTCGCGAATCGTCGTCGGAGGGGTTGGGCTCCCGGTCGTCCTGGGCGCCGTTTGGTTGGGCGGCTGGTGGCTGCTCGCACTGACGTGCGTAGCCGCCGTGATCGCGCTGCACGAGCTTTACTGGATGACCCGCTCCTTACGCCCGCTCGTGCTCGCCGGGTACGCAGGTGCCCTCCTGTCCCTCGTGGGGGCCCACCTCGGCGGCGTGGAGTGGATGCTGGCCGGCTTCCTCGCGACGTTCGCGCTCGCATTTCTCCTGAAAGGAGTTGCCGAGACCCGGCAGACGACCACAGTCTCGGTCGGGACGACCGTGCTCGGCGCGGGGTGGATCGGCTTCGGGCTGGGGCATGTCCTCCTCCTGCGAGACATCCCGGAGCATGGAACGCTCGCTGCCTTCACCGTGCTGCTCGCGGTCTTCGCGTCTGACACGGTGGCGTATTTCAGCGGGCGCCTGCTGGGTCGCCACAAGCTCGCTCCGCGCACCTCGCCGGGAAAGACGTGGGAGGGATTCATCGCGGGCACGGTGACGGGAATCCTCGTCGCGTTCTTCGCCCTCTACGAGCAGGATTTCCTGGACGTGTGGCGTTCGCTCGTCCTCGGCGCCGTGGTCGCGATTGCTGCGCCCATCGGCGACCTCTTCGAGTCGGCGATCAAGCGTGACATGAACGTCAAGGATTCGGGCCGGCTGCTGGCCGCCCACGGAGGGGTGCTGGATCGCATCGACGCACAGTTGTTCGCGAGCATCGCGGGTTTCTACGCGATCCTGGCTCTCAGCTAGCAGTCTGGAGAGCTCGTGAGGGAACTGGTCGCCCGCGGTACACGCGCGACGGGCCCTTAGACTTCGTCGCGTGAAGCGAATAGCCGTGCTCGGCGCGACGGGCTCGATTGGACGCCAGGCGCTCGAGATCATCGCGGCCCATCCGCAGCTCGAGGTGTGCGCGCTGTCCTCGGGCGTCCAGCCGCTCGACGCCCTCGCTGCTCGGCATGGCGTCGGGCATACGCAGGTCGGAGGCGATCCGACGGGACTCCTCGAAGCGAGCTGCCCGGACCTCGTGCTGAACGCAGTCGTTGGTTTTGCAGGTCTACCGGCGACACTGTGGGCCCTCGAGCGGGGAGTCGATCTCGCGCTTGCGAACAAGGAGAGTCTCGTGGCCGCCGGGGAGCTTGCGCTGGCCGCGTGGAAGCGGGGCGGAGGGCGCCTCCTTCCCGTCGATAGCGAGCACTCGGCTGTATTCCAGTGTCTGGAGGGGAGAAATCTCGATTCTGTCGATTCCCTCGTTCTCACCGGGTCGGGCGGTCCGTTTCGTGGTTTCACGCGGGCGGATCTCGACGGTGTGACGACCGAGCAAGCGCTTGCTCACCCGACGTGGCGCATGGGGCCGAAGATCACGATCGACTCGGCGACACTCGCGAACAAGGGTCTCGAGCTGATCGAAGCTCACTTCCTGTTCGACATCCCCTACGGGCGCATCGAGGTCGTGCTGCAGCCCACGTCGATCGTGCACGCGCTCGTCCGCCTTCGCGACGGCGGGGCCCTCGCCCACCTCGGTTACCCCGACATGCGCGTGCCGATCGCGTTCGCGTTGACGTACCCGGAGCGGGCGGAGACGCCCGTACCTGCACTGGACTTCGCGTCCGGGCTGGTGCTCGAGTTCCAGTCACCTGATGTGGAGACCTTCCCGTTGCTTTCCCTGGCGCGTGAAGCCGGCGAGGGCGGCGGAACGCTGCCGTGCGCCTTCAATGCCGCCAACGAGGTCGCTGTGCGGCGGTTCCTCGAAGGGGCCTTGCCTTTCCTCGGGATTGCGGACGTCGTCGGGGCCGTACTGGCCGAGGCCGACGGCGCGCCGGCGCGAGATCTCGAGGACCTCGTAGCTGCCGACACGGAGGCTCGCCGCCTTGCGAACCACCGCGCCGTCGGACACGAAGTACCCATCGGTTGAACATTTTCATCGCCATCCTCGCGCTCGGCATTCTGATCCTCGTTCACGAGGCGGGCCACTTCTTCACTGCGCGGCTCGTGGGGATGCGCCCCCGGCGGTTCTACGTGGGTTTTCCGCCCGCGCTGGTGAAGGTCGAGCGCGGCGGCATCGAGTACGGCATCGGATCGATCCCGCTTGGCGGCTACGTGAAGCTCCCGGGCATGCACCGACCCGCGGCGTCTGACGTCGACGTCTACTTCGGACGTGCGCTCCAGCAGGCGCCCGGTCTGTCGCGCAGGGTCGAGCACGTGAAGCGCCCGCTTGCCGCCGGCGAGCTCGAGCGTGCGCAGACGGCGCTACCGGCGCTCGAGTCGGAGCTCCACGGAGTGCGCCTCTCGCCGGATGCGACACGCGCGGCCGACCGGGGCATCCGCGAGCTTCGCGACGGCCTCTCCCCGGAGGCGTACTGGCGTCAGCGGCCGTGGAAGCGCATCGCGGTGATCGCAGCCGGGCCTGTCACGAACCTTCTGCTCGCAGTTGTGCTGTTCGCCGTGCTCTTCATGCTGGGCGGTGGCGAGCCCACCCGGACGATCGACTCCTTGCTCCCGGGTGCACCGGCGGAGCGAATCGGCATACGCCCCGGCGACACCATCCTCGAGATCAACGGAACACCTGTCAGCCCGCGCGAGATTCCGGACCTCATCTCCTCGTCCGGGGGTCGGCCTTTGACCGTAGAGATCGAGCGCAACGGGCGACGGCTGGAGTTGGGTCCGGTGCGGCCGGCCAGGACAGAGGGGTCTTACCGCCTCGGCTTCGTTCTGCGCGGCGAGGGTCTAGCCGGGCCCTCGGCCGTGTGGCGATCGGTCGAGTTGACGGGCCTCGTCACGCGGGAGATCGGCCGGTCGCTCGGCCGGCTCGTCACCGGCTCGGGCCGAGAGGACGTGTCCAGCCCCGTCGGAATAGTGCAAGGGTCGTCCGACGCCCTCGACGAAGGCACTCAAAACTTCCTCTGGGTGCTCGGTCTGATCAGTCTCTCCCTGGCGCTCCTCAACCTGCTGCCGCTGCTGCCACTTGACGGTGGACACATCGTGTTCTCGCTCGTGGAAGCGCTGAGGGGGCGAGCCGTTGGCCGGGAGGTGTACGAGCGCGTCTCCGCAGTCGGTATCGCGCTCGTCGTGATCCTCTTCGCCATCGGCCTTTCGAATGACATCGGCAGGCTGGGCGGCGGGTAACGCCATCCCCGAGCATGCCTCGCACGCTCGTGGATGGTTACGAGTGTCGTCGCGCCGGGGCAAGTCTTCGCGTCTCTAGAATCGTTTCATGGCTAGCGAGCGACGGATTCGCGTTGGGGGCGTCGAGATCGGCGGGGGGGCGCCCGTTGTGGTTCAGTCGATGACACTGACGCCGACGCGCGACGTCGAGGCCACTACCGCTCAGATCGCTGCGCTTGCTTCGGCCGGCTGCGAGGTCGTGCGCTGCGCGGTTCCGAAGATCGAGGACGCCGAAGCGCTGCGCTCCATCGTTCGCTTCTCGCCGATCCCGGTCATCGCCGACATCCATTTCAACGCGAGTCTCGCGCTGCGAGCAATCGACGCTGGTGTCGCGGCGGTGCGCATCAACCCGGGCAACATCGGCGGCCCGGAGAGGGTCTCGCAGGTGGTGGCGGCCGCCAAAGGCGCGGGAATCTCGATGCGGATCGGCGCGAACTCGGGCTCGCTTCCGGCGCACCTGCACGAGCTTGCCCACAAGGATCAGGCCGAGGCGCTCGTTGTCGCCGCGCTCGAGGAGGTGGAGCTCCTGGAAGCGCTCGGCTTCTACGACTTCAAGATCTCGGTGAAGTCGACGTCGGTGCCGACGATGATTCGCGCCTACCGCATGCTCGCGGCCAAGGTCTCGTATCCTCTCCACCTCGGGGTCACCGAGGCCGGGACGCCGTTTTCGGGCTCGATCAAGAGCGCGGTCGGGATAGGCACCCTGCTCGCCGACGGGATCGGCGACACGCTCCGTGTCTCGCTCACCGCTGATCCCGTCCGCGAGATCGAGGTCGCGTGGGAGATCTTGAAGGCGCTCGGGCTGCGCGAGCGTGGTCCAGTGATGATCGCCTGCCCTTCCTGCGGGCGTGACAATGTCGGCGTCGAGAACCTCGCTGTCCAGGTGGAGGAACGCCTGAAGAGCTATCCGCAGGCCTTCGAGGTGGCGGTCATGGGCTGCGCCGTCAACGGGCCGGGCGAGGCGGGCGACGCGGACTTCGGCATCGCGGGAGGCCGCGACGTGGGATTCGTATACGCGCACGGCAGGGTGTTGAAGAAGGTCTCCTCGGACATCCTGATCGACGAGCTCTTCCACGAGATCGACGAGTGGGTCGCAGGCGGCATGCGCCGCCCTAAGCGGCTCAAGATGGCGAAGCCGGCTGCGCTAGCAATGGCGGAGGCCTCGCTGATACCGCTGGACGCCTCTCCCACGGAGCGGGTTTAGGGCCTGTCCAGAAAGTCGACCAGGGCGCTTGACAGGCGCCAAATCCCGCCAGGCGGCGTCCTCGGTCGCACGAATATGTCCGCATATTCGTCCTCCCTGCGTCCTTGCCTGGCGGAATTTTTCGCG
>JACCTQ010000193.1 GCA_013812265.1 Actinomycetota bacterium | reverse complement strand
GCCTCCATTCGACGCGCCTTGGTCCCGCGGGAGGCGGCACGCGGATGAAGGTCTACGGGACGCCGGCTGAGGCGCTGGAAGATGCAATGCGCCTTTCGGCCGCGATGACGCGGAAGCTCGCGGTCGCAGGCCTTCCGTTCGGCGGCGGCAAGGCGGTGATCGCGGTTCCGGAGATCCCAGGTGGGGAGCAGCGTCGCGCGTTATTCCTGCGTTACGCCGATCTCGTCGCTTCGTTGGGCGGCACCTACCGGACGAGCTCAGACATGAACACTGGTGAGGCGGACATGGACGTCATCGGCGAGCGAACCGAGTACGTCTTTGGTCGATCGGTCCAGGCCGGCGGCTCGGGGAGTCCTGCCCCGCCAACGGCAGTTGGCGTCTACCACGGCATCCGCGCCAGCCTCTCGCACGTCTTCGGATCGGATGACCTCGAAGGGCGAACCGTCCTCGTCCAAGGCGCGGGCGGGGTTGGTTCGCCGCTCGCAGACCAGCTAGCGAACGCCGGTGCCTCGGTCCTGGTTGCCGACATCGATCCCGGGCGCGCGCACGCCGTTGCCGCTCGGGTGGGGGGTGCGGCGTTGCCCGCCGACCAACTCTATGAGACCGACTGTGACGTCTATGCGCCCTGTGCGGTAGGCGGCATTCTGAGCGTGGCGACTGTGCCGCGGCTTCGTTGCCGGATCGTCGCCGGCTCAGCGAATAACCAGCTAGCAGAGCCGGAGGCAGCCGACCTGCTGCACGCGCGTGGGATCCTCTATGCACCGGACTTCGTCATCAACGCCGGTGGTGCGATCGCGATCGTCGGCCTGGAGCAGCTCGGCTGGACCGAATCCGAGCTAGACACGGCGCTGGCGCGGATCGGCGAGACGTTACGGCAGACCTACGAGCGGGCCGACGCCCGAGGCATCTCGACCGCGGCTGCCGCCGACTTGCTTGCCGAGGAGCGGCTGAGAGCGGGCTAGCGGGGCCAGCGCGTGCGTCATATTCAGAGACGGTAGCGACGGCGCGGTCGTCAGCTCTTCGAGCCTTCCCTCGCGAATCTCAGAGCTGTCGATGACGACGATGGGATCGGACACGCTTCTACGACGTCAGGTCGTAACCTCGCGGACCCCGCGCTCCCGCAGCCGTCGGCCGACGATCTCGGCCGCCGGCTGTGCGCCGAGTCGCTGGAGCTCGTCGAGAGCACGTCGAAGGGCGCCGTCATCGTCCGCGTCGGCAAGCGCGAGGGCGGCTTCGTAGGGGCAGCCGATCTCCGTCCACAACTCCGCTGCGCGCGCCCAGTCGCCGGCGATCTGGACCGCGTACGGCTCGGCCGCCCCATCAGGCGCCTCGTCGTCGAGTCCGGCGCGCCAGCGCCAGCACGCGAGCTCTCCGATCGGCCACGAAACCCCTTGCCGGAGCGCCAGCTCGAAGGCGTCCTCCGTCGCTACACGGACCCCCTCCCGATCACCCGCGAGCCAGGCCGCTTCGGCTCGTGCCGCCGCCACGGACGCGATCCGCGGAAGCTCTTCGGTTGGCGTGGCCAGCGCGAGCGCATCGTCGAGGGGCGACTGCGCGTCCGGCTCTCCCCGGCGTGCCCGCACCAGGCCGAGCACGACGAGCGCCTGGATGCGCGGGAATGTCGAGATGTAGCGCTTCTGCAACACGAGGCCAGCCGAGTCCACCGCCGCGCTCCAGCGTCCGCGGTCGAGCTCGATCCGGGCGCGAAAGGCGAGCAGGTAGAGGAGCCACAGATCGAGGCCCCTCGCACGGAGGTACACGAGCCCCTCATCCAGGTACCGGTCGGCTAGCTCGTAGGTTCGAAGCCGCGTCCCGGCCCGGACGAGGCTCATGAAGGCTCGCCCGACGTGGTCGGCGGAGTCTGCCCGCTTGGCGAGCTCGAGACTGCGCTCGAGCTTCTGCAGCCCCTCCGGGATGCCGGCGAGCAGCTCTGTGGTGCCGATCGTGTTGAGCGCGTGGATCAGCGTGTCGGTGTCGTCGAGGCTCTCGGCGAGCTCGAATGCCCGGGTGCCCCACTCCAGGACTCCGTTGAAGTCGTCACGGTCCTTGTGGAGCGACGCCAACGTGGCGTACGCCATCGCCAGCTCGCGGCCCGGCGGCAGCTGCTCGAGAACCGTCACTGCTTCCTGGGTCGTCTCGCGAGCCTCGGCGGTCCGTCCTGGACACCAGAGGATGTTGCCGAGCCTGCGCAGGGAATCTCCCTCCTTGCGCGTATCGTCGAGTGCTCGATGGCACTCGATAGCTCTCCTCAGGGCGTCGATCGCCTCGTCCGACT
>JACCTQ010000191.1 GCA_013812265.1 Actinomycetota bacterium | reverse complement strand
GGCGTGGGCCCTCCCATCGCTTCGAGCGCGAGATTGAGCGGCCCGTACAGCGGGTTGAAGATCCAGAGCCAGAGCAGCGCGTACGCCACGTCCGGGACGACGGTCGGCAGGTAGGCCGCCGTGCGGTAGGCGCCGACGCCGCGGTAGCGCTGGTGCAGCAGGAGCGCGAGTCCGAGCGCCCCGAGCAGGCGCAGCGGCACCGCGAAGAGGATGAACATGAGAGAGTTCCGCACCGACGTGCGAAACACGTCGTCCCCGGCCAGCTCGCGGAAGTTCTCCAGGCCGGCGAAGCGCGGCGAGCGGATCAGGTCGTATTCGAACACCGCGAGCGCGAACGTGACCAGCGCGGGAAGCACGATCAGTATTGCGATCCCGACCAGGTACGGCGCCAGCATGAGAGCTGCGGTGCGACGTTCCGGGCCGCGCATCAACCGTCCAGTCCGGCTGCGAGCGCGGCGCCCGAATCCGCGTCGAACACGTAGACGTCGGATCGAGCTACGTCCAGGCCGAGCCGCCCACCCACTGCCGGCCGCACATGCTCCCCCACCCTCGCGACCAACCGATCGTCGTCGGCAGCGAGGTGCAGGTAGGTCTCGTTTCCGGCTGCCTCGACCAACTGCACCAGGGCGCGCGCGCCGCTATTCGCAGGGTCGCGCGGGGAGAGATGCTCGGGCCGGATTCCGACCTCCAGTGGGCGGCCGTCGAGTCGCTCACCGTCGACGTCCGGGAAAGCGAACGGGCCCGCACGCAGCGTCCCGCCGTCAAGGGTCGCCGGGAAGACGTTCATCGCGGGGCTTCCGATGAAGGTCGCTACGAACCGGTTGACCGGGCGGCGGTAGATCTCGCTCGGATCTCCAACCTGCTGGAGCAGCCCCTGCTCCAGCACGGCGACGCGATCGCCCATCGTCAGGGCCTCGACCTGGTCGTGCGTGACGTAGACGGTCGTCGTCGACAGGCGGCCGTGGAGCTGCTTCAGCTCGGCTCGGGTGCGCACGCGCAGCTGTGCGTCCAGGTTGGACAGAGGCTCGTCCAGGAGGAAGACATCGGGCTCGCGAACGACCGCGCGGGCCAGAGCGACCCGCTGCCGCTCGCCTCCCGAGAGCTCGAAGGGCTTCCGGGCCAGGATGTGCTCGCATCCGGCGAGCTCAGCCGCCGCGCGGACTCGGCGGGCAGTCTCCGCGCGCTCGACCCGGCGGGCGGCGAGGCCGAAGCCGACGTTCTCCTCCACCGTCAGGTGCGGAAAGAGCGCGTAGCTCTGGAACACCATGGAGACGTTGCGCTTCGCCGGAGGGAGGCGTGTGACGTCGCGCACGCCGATGGAGATCGTCCCCGATGTCGTCTGCTCGAGCCCGGCCGCGAGCCTGAGCGCGGTGCTCTTGCCCGACCCGGAGGGCCCGAGCAGCACGAGGAACTCGCCGTCCCGCGCGTCGAGATCGAGGCCGCGCAGCGCGGTCACGGCGCCGTAGTCCTTTCGCACGGCGGCGAACCTGAGCGCCGACAGCTACTTCTCCGCCCGTGCGAACATCGGCCTCGTCGCCTCGTTCAGTTGACGCGTGACTTCTTGCGCGGAGACCCCTTCGTACAGGCCGACCTCGAGGATCCCTTCGGAGGCATCCTCGATCTCGGGCCAGGTGGAGATCGTGGGCACGCGCCGGATGACGGGAATCGTGTCGAGGAAGACGCTCGAGTGCCTGGGTCTTGCCTTCGGGTCGAGGAACGCCGGAGATCGCGACACCTCGACGAGTGAGGGCACCGTGCGTCCCGACCGCGCCGTGATCCGCTGGCCCACGGGGCCGAGTGCGAACTCCATGAAGCGCCAGGCCGCCGTCTTGTTGCCGGAGGCCTCGGTCATGCAGTAGGCGTCCGAATGCAGGATCCCCGCAGGCTTGCGGTGGCGCGGCAGCGGCGCGACGTCCCAGTCGAAGCTCGTAATCGTTCGGAAGGCAGGCGTCGCGCGCCGTGACGACAGCACCATCGCCGTTCGCCCGTTGAGGAAACGAGTCTCGTCGTCCTCCGATTCGACCTCCTCCTCGGACGGAATCACGAAATGCAGCTGGCGCAGGTCGAAGAACGCCTCGAGCGCCCGGCGCGCTGCGGGAGAGTCGAGCGTGAAGCGGGTGGGCCGATCCTGATCGTCCACGACGTCGCCCCCGTTCGACCACACGAAGGGCGCGATGCGAATGAGCGAAGGCTCCACCCCGAGGCCGAACTGGTCGATGTTGCCGTCGCCGTCCGAGTCCTTCGTCAGGGCGAGCGCCTTCCGCACCATGTCGTTCCACGTCCAGCCGGGCCGTGGCTCCGGCACGCCCGCGCGGCGGAACAGGTCCCGGTTGTAGTAGACGACGAGGCTCGAGATGTTCTGCGGCAGGCAGGTGAGCTCCCCGTCGAAACGGAAGGCGTCGAGGGCCTGAGGATAGAAGTCGTCCGGCTGGAACACGTCCGAGGACTCGAGCCGGCTCTCGATCGGCTCCAGCACCCCTCTGGCGGCGAACTGGCCGTAGAACCGGTAGTTCAACAGGAACAGGTCCGGCGGGCTTCCTCCCGCGAACGAGGTGGACAGGCGCGCGAGCAGATCGTCGCGGTCGCTGGCCTCGACGAGGTTCACTTGGATGTCCGGCTCGACGCGGCGAAAGGCACGGATGACGTTCCTGTAGGCCTCGAGCTCTTCCGGCTCGCCGAACACGAGGAAGCGGATCTCGCCCGATGCGTCGCCGTCCCCGTCGCCTCCACCACATCCCGCTACGAGCAGGGCCGCTAGGACGATCGCCAGGACCGCGCGCACCGCCGCGGCGCCCGTCTCTCCCTTTACGGTATGCGGTATGAGCGAGCCGGCTGTCGCACGAGGCATCGAGGCGCATTCTTTCAAGACCGGCGTCTGCGGAGTGAGCGTGGCGGCACTCGTCGTGGTGCTCGCAGCGGCGTGTGGCGGCGGCGACAAGTCGACGGCCTCGGTCGCCGCTGAGACGCGGAAGCTCCCCGCGTGCGCCGGCGTCCGCAAGCCGATCATGCGGCCCGAAGAGCTGCCCAAGGGTCTTCCGCTGCCGCCCGGCACGATCCTGACGTCTGCGCAGACGCCCTTCCCGGGCCAGCTGGTACTGCGCGGCGTGATCCCCGCGGAGCTCGGCGACGCAGCCTCGTTCTTCAGGGACGAGCTGCCGGGCGCGGGTTACGAGGTCGGGCGCGGCGATTCCGAGCGCGGCGAGGTCGAAGCGCTGTTCACCGGCGAAGGTCTGCGGGGAGGTTGGCGCGTGAACGCGATCGCCCGCTGCCCCGAAGCGGTTGGGCTCGTGCTCGTGATCGTGCAGCAGGCCTGAGCGAGTTATGGCTCACCGGCCGAGCCAGCCGGCTCCGCGGTATTCCTGCAGGAAGAAACGCTGGACGTAGAGGAAAGCCCCGACGACGGGAGCCGTGGCGGTGACGGCGCCCGCGAGCAGGAGCGGGAAGTTCTGCGGATCCAGCTCGGCGAGTGCCCGCAGACCGAGCGGAAGCGTGAACTTGTCCTGGTCGAACAGGTAGATCAGCGGGTCGAGGAAATTGCTCCAGGTGAAGACGAACGCCAGGACGGCCACCGCGACGGTCACCGGCCGGACGAGCGGCATCGCTACGCGGCGCCATGTAGCGAGCGGCGACAGTCCTTCCAGCCGTGCCGCCTCGAAGAGCTCGGGAGGGAGCCGCCGGAAGCTCCAGTAGAAGAGCAGCACGTAGAACGGGCTGGTGCCCATGAGCGCGGGCGCGATGAGGGGGACGAACGTGTCGGTGAGCCCGAGCGTGCGGAAGATCGCAAAGCGCGGCACGAGCAAAGCGGTCGCCGGAACCATCAGAGCAACGAGCGAAAGAGCGATGAGCGCGGTCGCAGCACGGCGCGACAGGATCGACATCGCGAACCCCGCCCACGAAGCGAAGAGCACGGTGAGCGGCACCGCGATAGCGACGACGATCAGCGAGTTGAGCGTGTACCGGGGGATGTCTACGAGCTCGAACGCGCGCTCGTAGTTTCCGATGGCCAGGGGGGAAGGCAGAAGCTCGGGAGTGCGCGGCGGGGGCAGCCCAGCCTTCCGCAGCGACCCGGTGAGCATGAAGACGAGCGGCAGGAGAAAGCCGACGGAGATCAAGAGCGCGGGCAAGTGCCGCCACCCGCCCTGCTGTAAAGAGACGCTGCGCACAGTCC
>JACCTQ010000135.1 GCA_013812265.1 Actinomycetota bacterium | reverse complement strand
GGTTGCGGCCCGCCATCTCGACACCAACCATGCCTGAAGGACAACTTGTGCCCCTACAGACCCCGGACGCGCAGCTGGCAGCGGGGTCCGGCGCCCTGCGACACATCGGCCCCATGCTCGAGACCGGCGTGGAGCTGGTCGGCGAGTTCCAGGGCAGCGGCTTCGCCGAGCGCCAGTGGCTGATCAGCCGCGGCGACCGCTTCATCCAGCTCACCGAGCTTCTCTACCGGATCGCGGAGCACGCCGACGGCAAGCGGACGGTGGGGGAGATCGCGGACGGCGTCACGGAGGCCACGGAATGGCTCGTGACGCCAGAGAACGTGCGCAACCTGATCGACGCGAGGCTGGTCCCGCTCGGGGTGATCGCCGCAGACGCGACTGTGCCGGTGACGCAGCCGCCGGTCCGGCAGGAAGCGGCGCGCTCGCCGTTCGCGCTCAACATGCGGGTGCGAGCGATCGGGCCTGCGGTGATCGACCCCGGCGCACGCGTCCTGCAGTACCTCTTCACTGCGCCGGTCGCAGTCGCCGCCCTCGCCGCCGCGGTGGCGGCACACGTCTGGGTCTACCGCTTCCACGGCCTGACCGGCGCGTTCCTCGACGCTCTCTACAGGCCGAGCTCGCTGATCATCGTCCTCGGAGTCGTGCTTCTCTCCGCCGTCTTCCACGAATTCGGGCACGCGTCGGCGCTCCGGTACGGGGGCGGCCGCGCACGCGGAATGGGATTCGGCCTCTACGTGATCTTCCCCGCCCTCTTCACCGACGTCACGGAGAGCTACCGGCTTGGCCGTTGGGGACGTGTCCGCACGGGTCTCGGCGGGCCGTACTTCCACCTCCTCTTCTCCGCGGGGCTGATCGGCGTCGCCGTCGCGTCCGGCTCCGAGTTCCTGCTGATCGCGGTGCTGCTCATAAACCTCGAGATCGCACGGCAGTTCGTTCCGTTCGTGCGGCTCGACGGCTACTGGGTGCTCGCCGACCTGGCCGGAGTGCCCGATTTCCTCTCGCAGATGGGACCGTTCGTCCGCAGCCTCTTCCCGTGGCTCGCGCCGCGCGGAACGCGACTGCCGAGGTTGAAGCCTTGGGTGAAGGCGGTGTTCGCCGGCTACGTCGTGCTGACGGTCCCCGTCCTCGTGGCGATGCTGGTACTTCTAATCCGGTTTTTGCCCCGGATCATGACTCTGCTCTGGGATGCGGTCGCAACGCAGATCCACTTCCTCTCGACCGCGTTCGCCGAGCGCGACTGGGTCGGCACGGCTACCTCTCTGGTCGAGCTGGTCATCCTGACCCTGCCGGTCCTCGGTCTCGCCTACCTGATCTACAGCCTGACTGCAAAGCCGCTGCGCGTCGTCGCGAGACAGCCGACCTGGCCGCGGCGCGGGCTGGGGCTCGCCGCGGTCGTGGCGATAATCGCCGGCATCGGATTCATGTGGGCACCGCAGCTTCCGTTCGCCGGCAACACGGCGCCGGCGGGCGTCGAGAGCTTCGACATGCAGAGGCGCGCGCACACGCGGGCGGCCGTCTCCTACCCTGAGAGTCCGCCCGTCGGTGGTCCGCACTCCCCCGTCTGGCAGAACTGCGGCTTCTACTCGATGCCGGTCGCAAACGAGAACGCGGTGCACTCGCTGGAGCACGGCGCCGTGTGGCTCGCCTATCGGCCAGACCTCCCCACGTCCGAAATCGACGTGCTGCGCAAGCTCTCGCAGGGGCAGACCTACGTTCTGGTCAGCCCGCGCCGGGGCTCGTCGGCGCCGATCGTCGCCTCCGCGTGGGGCCGTCAGCTCGGACTGGCCTCGACGAGCGACGCCCGGCTCGACCGCTTCGTCCACGCTTTCAGGCTCAGCGACCGCGCGCCGGAGTCGGGCGGTCCCTGCTCCGGGGGAAAGGGGAGGCCCGAGTGAGGCGTTGCGGAGCGGCCATTGCCCTGCTGCTAGCAGCAGCCACCGCGGGAGGGTGCGGCTCCAGCTCCGACGATGGGAGCGGCGAAGCCGCGAAGGTCGCACGGCAGCTGAAGTCAATGCATAGGGGCGAGATCCTCATCCAGGGCCTGACCGCGCCGCGCACCGTAGGCCCATACGTTTTCAAGCCGGGTGGCTACGTCTTCCGCTTCGAGCAACCAGGTGCGCGCGAGAGCGATCAGAAGCGGCTGGTCGTCGCGCTCGAGTCGACACCGCGGTCGCGAGCGCAGCCGTACCAGCTCCTCGTCGACTCGGGTCGCGGATCCGGGACGAAGGGGGTGTCGGTGAGCGGCAAGCTCTACGTCCACGTCGTCCGTGCGCCAGGCGACTACGTTCTCCGCTTCACGCCCAAGCGCCGCTGAAGGGTGCGAGCGGGAGGGACACCTTCGTGGTCCCCTCCCGTCCTTCGTGAGGGCAAGCTTCCGTATGAGCGCCCTCTGACCCACTGTGTCTGGCTCCGGTGCGCGGGCGAGGATCTCGGGAGGGCGGAATCGCTTCCTCACTGTCGCCGCCGCTGCGCGTTCCGAGCCTGATAGCGCAGACTCTTCCGCGCCGCGCCGCGCGACAGGTACATCGCGGGCGAGACGCTCGGAGCGAGCCGGTCTAGCTCGTCCGCCTCGCCCGCCAGGCCGGCGGCGCGAAGATCGTGGACGCGATCCTCGAGCACGATCCTGGCCTGCTCGTACTGCCCGTCGTCCGCGAGCTCGATCGCCTGGCGGCGCGCTTGGGCGGCCTTCAGCACCAGCACCTCCTCGCGCACCTCGAGGTCGGCGTCGGCGGTCTTCGCCTCGGCGGCCGAGACCAGGTTCGCGGCCAGCGGAACGGTGACCGTGTGCTCTTTGATCTCGTCCCCGACCGAGACGTAGCGCAGAACGAGGTCCGCGATCAGCGTCACGCCTAGCTCCGCGAGGCGTGGAATCCGGAGTTCGAAAACGATCCGCCGGCGCTCGCCGCCGTAGGCGTCGCCGAGCTGGATCTGCACGCCGTCCGTCATAGCCACCTGCGGGTAGTCGTTCAAGACGCCCAGCATCTCCACGTCCGGCCGTGGCCGGATCTCGAGCGCGACGTTCTGAGCCACGAGGCTTGTCAGGCCCTCGAGCTCCTCGGCGAAGATCGCGGGAGCGGCATCGGGCGTCTCGGCGTAGTGCGCGTTCCCGCCGCCCGCGTCGGCCATGGCGGTGAGGAGGTCCTCGTCGAAGTCCGTCCCGAACCCGATTGTGCTCGTGCCGATGCCGCCGCCGGAGGCCCCGCCGGTGATGCCGACGAGCTGCTCGGGATCGACGATGCCGACGTTCGCGAGCCCGTCCGTCAGAAGCAGGATCTTTCGCGGCCCGGCGCTCGGCGCTCGGCGCAGCTGCTCGAGCCCCTTCAGCCAGCCGCCGGAAAGATTCGTCGAGCCACCCGGCCAGATCGATCCGATCCCGTGCACGAGCCGGCCGTCGTGCCCGCGGGAGAGCGGCGCCAGCAGGCGCACCTCGTCGTCGTAGGCGACGAGAGCGAGCTCGTCGCGCTCGCGCAGGCGGCCGACGAGCCAGGCCGCGCAGCGCTTCGCCACCTCGAGCTTGTCGCCGGCCATCGAGCCCGAGCGGTCGAGCACGAGCGCCAGCCGCAGCGGTGGCCGCTCGGCGGCATCCGGGGGCTGAGGAACGAAGAGCTCGAACATCGCATGGACGTCGTGCTCGCCTTCCACGGAGACGAGGTTGTGCTCGAGACGGACTGATGCCTGCATGTGATCCTCCTCTGGGTTTCGAGGAATAATCACCTTGGAGGAGCGAATTTCTTACGCCGTCGGGGCGGTACGCCGCCCCGCTCGGGTCGGCGGAAGCAGGCCAGAGCGGAATGCCCTTTGGCGGCGCGGCCCCGACCGCACCGGCTCCGAGCCGAGAGGGCGGCCGAGAGCCTGCACGAGGGGGTCAGGTCTTGCGTTGCAACATCGAATCAGTCGCCCGACCATGGGGATGGCGGCGAAGCAGCAACACGCACTTCGAGCCAGAACCCGCTCGCTCAGCGTGCGTCCTGTCTCCAGGCCAGTCGTCGTCGTGTTGCGATGCAAGACCTGACCCCCTCGATGACCCCCTCGAGCCCGTCGTGGGCGAGACCTTTGCGCGGTGTGGGCCGGTCCGGCAGACTCGCGTCCATGGGTTCCTGAGGCGCGCCTCGAGCCGACCGAGCACGGAGTCGTCCCCGCGCCATGTTGCCTCGAGAGCTGCTTCCCACACGGCGGTCATTGCGTTGGCATCAACCTTGCCGTCCATGTGACTTCTCCGCGAACTGGGCGAGGGCGCCGAGTACAGCGGCATAGAAGCTGTCGCCGCCGCCGTGCCCGGCATCCTCGAGGATGTGCAGGCGGCTGGTCGTCCAACGCTGTGACAGGCGCCAGGCCGTCTCGAGCGGACCGCTGACGTCGTAGCGGCCGTGGATGAGCACGCCGGGGATGCCGTTCAGTGCTGGCGCGTCACGGAGCAGTTGGTCTTCCTCGAGAAATGCGGCGTTCCGCCAGTAGTGCGTCACGAGCCGCGCGAAGCGGAGCCGGAACTCCGGGTCTTCGTACCGCGCGTTCGGGCGATGGCCGGGGGCGAGCGAGACGTGGGCGTCCTCCCAGGCGCACCACTCCCGCGCGGCGTGCTGACGGACGGCTGGGTCGGAGTCGAACAGCAGCGTGGCATAGGCATCGACCAGTGGCAGGTGCCTCAAAGTTTCGGGGACGACCGCAGCGAAGCGATCCCACTCCTGCGGGAAGAGGCGACCGACGTCGTGTGTTATCCACTCCACCTCGCGGCGCGACGTCGTCCCGACCAGAGCCAGCACCAATGCGTTCACGCGCTGCGGGTGCGTCTGGGCGTAGGCCAGGCCGAGGGTCGATCCCCAGGAAAGCCCGAGCACGGTCCAGCTCTCGACCTCCAGGTGCCGGCGCAGCGCTTCGATGTCGGCGAGGAGGTGATGCGTGGTATTGGTGCTCAGATCGGCGTCGGGCTCGTCGGCGAGCGGACAGCTGCGGCCGGACCCACGCTGGTCGAGTAGCACGGCGCGGTAGGAGTCCGGATCGAAGAAGCGTCGCTGGCCGGGTCTCGAGCCCGAGCCGGGGCCGCCGTGCAGGAAGAGAGCGGGCTTGCCGGCGGGATTCCCGCAGCACTCCCAGTACACGCG
>JACCTQ010000111.1 GCA_013812265.1 Actinomycetota bacterium | reverse complement strand
GTTCGCGGGCAACGTCACCTATCCGAAGGCCGCGGAGCTCCGCGAGTGCGCAGCGCGCGTACCCGAGGATCGTCTCCTCGTCGAGACCGACAGCCCGTACCTCGCCCCGCAGGCGCGGCGTGGGCGCGCGAACGAGCCGGCCAACGTGGTACACACGGCCGCGGCGCTCGCCGAGGCGCGTGCTCAGGATCCAGACCGACTCGTCGCGAGACTCGACGCGAACGCCGCGGCCGCCTTCGGCCTGGCTTGACGCCACTGCCCCCAGCCGCGAATCGCGATCTCGGCCAACACTTCCTGGTGGACGGGAACATCCTGGGCGTCATCGGTCGCCTCGCCCGCCTCGACCCGTCTGACACCGTGCTGGAGGTCGGGCCGGGTCTTGGTGTGCTGACCGTCTACCTTGCCGATCACGTTTCCAAGGTTCATGCGGTCGAGATCGACCGGAAGCTCGGGCCCCACCTCGCGGCCCGCCTCGGTGAGCGCACCAATGTCGCCGTTCGCTTCGGGGACGCGCTCTCCCTCGATCTCGCCGGTCTCGACCCGGCGCCTCGAAAGCTGGTCTCGAACCTGCCGTACAGCATCGCGACGCCGCTCGTGGTCGAAAGTCTCGACGGGTTACCGAGCGTCGAGTCCTGGTGCGTCATGGTTCAGCGCGAGGTCGCCGAACGGTTCTTCGCGGCCCCCTCGACCAAGGCTTACGGCGGAGTTTCGGTTCTTCTTCAGCTCGCCACGAGGCGCACGGGGTTCCACCCGGTCTCGAGAGCCGTGTTTCGGCCCCGGCCGAACGTCGACTCGGCGCTCCTGGCATTCGAGCGGATTCCACTGCCGGCGTCCTACGCTCGCGTGAAGAAGGTCGTGGAAGCTGCGTTCGCCCATCGCCGAAAGACGCTCCCGAACTCGCTCGAGCTCGTCGGGGTCGCCGCGCGCGGCGAGGCGGCACAGGCGCTCGCCGCCATCGGTCGTAGGCCGGATGCCCGTGCGGAGGCACTTTGGCCTGCCGAGTTCGTGTCGCTCGCGGCCGCGCTGCCTTGAGGCGACTCCCCGCCAGCGCCAAGCTCAATCTCGCCCTGGTGGTCGGCCCGTCGCGCCCCACTGGTCGCCACGAGGTGACGACGGTGCTCCAACGGCTCGACCTCGCCGACCGCATTGCGCTCGAGCCGGCGGAGGGTCTCGTCGTAAGCGGTTTCGCCGAGGACACGCTGGTCCGGCGCGCATTGACGGCGCTCGCCGATGCCGCCGGCGTGCCGGCACGCTGGACGGTCCACATCGAGAAACGAATCCCGGTCGCAGCCGGGCTCGGCGGCGGGAGCTCCGACGCGGCGACCGCGCTTCGACTCGTGAACGAGACGCTGCCCCGGCCGCTTCCGCCCCAAGCGATTGGTGAGATCGCCGGCTCGCTCGGGGCCGATGTCCCGTTCTTTCTCGCGCCGGGGCCTCAGCTCGGAGAGCGCGACGGGACGACGCTCACCCCGGTCGACCTGCCACAGGATTACTGGGTGCTGCTGCTCCTGCCGCGCGGTGTGGCTAAAGCCTCCACCGAGTCCGTGTACGAGCGGTTCGATACCCGGCAAGGTGAGATCGGTTATCCGGAGCGTAGGGAGGCGCTCCTTCGCGCTCTCGAAGCCGTTCGCGGGCCTGAAGACCTCGCCGCCCTGCCATCGAACGACCTGGCGTCGTCGCCACTCGCCCGGCAGCTCGTTGCGCTGGGTGCTTTCCGCGCCGACGTCTCCGGCGCGGGACCGGCCGTCTACGGGCTCTTCTCCGGGCGAGCTCTGGCAGCCGTTGCGCAGCGGCGCCTGCGCGCTCTGGGGCGCAGCTGGCTTACCGTCCCCACGTGGTACTTTTGAGCGACCGTGGTCGAGCTGCGCCACGCACCCGCTCTCGAGCACGGGACGACGCCGAGCGGTCGGTGGCTCCGCGCTCGCCGGATACGGTTCGCTCTCTGGATCGCGGTCGTCGAGGGGCTGCTGGTCGTCTTCGACGTCATCCCGTGGTGGCTCGCGGTGGCCGTAGCCGGCGCCGTGATCGCGTTCTGGCTCTTCGCAGGGCGAAAGCTGCGCTCGGACGCGGTCCGTCAGGCGAGCTGGATCGCGGCCGCCTCGCAGGCTTTCATGGCGCTCGTTCCGGTGCTGGTGATCCTGGTGGGGACGCTCGCCCTCGTCGCCGTGGGCGTTCTCGCCGTCGTCGCCCTTGTCTTCCTGTTCTCGGACCGCCGCTAAGTTGCCCCTTGCGATCCCGCAGCGCTCATGAGTGCGGTAAAGGACGACCTTGGTGCTGTGCTCAGTCGTTCGGCGCTCTTGAGGCCGGCCTTCCTGACCGCAGCTACCTTCGGCTCACGACGCAGGGCGTTGCGGACACGGGGGCCGTGCAGGTGGGTAGGCTCGCGACGTCTATCGTGGGACCAGAACGATCGCCTCGGCAGAAAAGAATGATGAAGCGCTGCCGTGGCGGCGTGATTCGCTCCACCACGGCGGTCGAGCACCCGCTCCTCGAACCTGCGCGGTCCGCTGGCTCAGCTTCGTACGGGCGCGCGTGCGCCGGCATAGCGACAAGGCCCACAGCGATCGTCGCAAGGAACGCTTTCTTCATCCATCCTCCCCACGTGACGTGATTTGCCTTTGTAGCAGGAAGTCGTAATGAACGTGTAACACCTTCAAGGCCGTAGGAGAGCAGCCGTCTCGTTGTCATGCGTCACGAGGTTAGATATGTTCCACGGCAGTAGAGACCAGTAGACGATGAAAGGGGTGCAATGTCGCCGTCGGGGCTTCGGTATATGTGAGGATGATCGTTCACGACGGAAACGGCCTGGTCTCTGCCTTCGTAGACGGCGTTGGCGTCGTAAACGGCGCGAACCTGGGTGGCCAGCCGAACGAGGCCGTCTTCGGAGGAGAGCATACGCCGAATACCACCAGCGAATGCTCAGACTTTCAATTCGAGTTCTCTGCGCTCAACCCTTACGTCAACCAGCCTGGCACGGGGCCTTGGTACACGAACCAGCAGACCCCTTACGCGACGACAGACTGGCCAATTACGGGCGGTACCTCATTTACTGCGTATCTACGTGGTGGGGGCGGCGGTTGTAGCGGACCACAAATTATCGGTAAAGGGGAGCCTACGCCTCCGTGTTGACGCTCGTGCGGTGCGTAGTGGGAACAAAGGAGAAGGGAGCCGCAAGGCTCCCTCTTCCTTTGAGGATTTGGGTTCCTGGGGTAGCAGCATGGTGAGGATCTCGCTCCTCTACGATCCCCCATCGTTCACCTTGTTACTATCGGCCACGTGGGCTGACGCTCATTTCAGGCATTCAAGAACGTCGCACCTCCCCGGTACGATGGGGCGTAGCCAAGTGGTAAGGCAGCGGGTTTTGGTCCCGCGATCCCAGGTTCGAATCCTGGCGCCCCAGCCATTTCGCGTGACCTCGTGACCAATCCCGATCCCGCAGCCGTCGTCATGGCCGCCGGCCTCGGCACCCGCATGCGTTCGCAGACGGCCAAGCACTTCCATTCGCTCGTCGGCCGCAGGATGGTCGACTGGGTGATCGAGTCAGTGCGCGAGAGCGGCACGGGCCGCGTCGTCGTCGTGACCTCCCCGGACGGTCGCGACGCCTTCGGCGACGTCGAGGTCGCCGTGCAGGAGGTGCCGCGCGGGACCGGCGATGCCGTGGCCGCCGCCCGCGCCACGCTCGCCGACTTTCGAGGAGACGTGCTCGTCGTTGCCGGTGACAGCCCGCTCCTCACCGGGAAGCTCCTCCGCGCTCTGGTGGACGAGCACCGGCGCCAGGAAGCCGCAGTGACCGTTCTGTCCGCCGTGCCGAGCGAGCCGCTCCCCTATGGGCGCATCGTCCGCGATGAGTCAGGTGTCCTCCGCGCCATCGTGGAGGCGACCGACGCGACACCCGAGCAGCTGGCGATCCGCGAGCTCAACGCATCCGTCTACGTCTTCGCGGCCGACGCGCTCTGGAGCGCGCTCGAGCGCCTGCAGCCGGCCAACGCGCAGGGCGAGCTCTACCTGACGGACACGATCGGCCTCCTGGTCGCCGACGGGCGCCGCGCCGCCGTGCACGAAGCGCCGGAGCCCGTCGAGACGCAGGGCGTCAACACGAGGGTGGACCTCGCACAGGCGGAGGCGGTGCTGAGACAGCGCATCAACGAGCGGCACATGCTGAGCGGCGTAACAGTCGTCGACCCGCAGTCGACATGGATCGAGCCGGACGTCGAGATCGAGTCCGACTCCGTGATCCACCCGGGCACGTTCCTTCGGGGCTCTACCCGCATCGCGACGGGGGCCGAGATCGGGCCGTTTGCCGTGCTCGTCGACGCGGTCGTCGGTCCGGACACGCTCGTCGGGCCGTTCTGTTACGTTCGCCCCGGGACGGTGCTCGAAGCAGGATCGAAGGCAGGCACGTTCGTGGAGATCAAGAATGCTCACGTGGGTGCAGGCGCAAAGGTGCCGCACCTCTCGTACATCGGCGACGCAGAGATCGGGGCGGGCACGAATATCGGAGCCGGCAACATCACGGCCAACTTCGCGCACCAACCCGGACAGCCGAAGAAGCGCACGGTGTTCGGCCGGAACGTCAGGACCGCCGTCCACAATTCGTTCATTGCTCCGGTCACGATTGGCGACGATGCTTGGACTGCGGCGGGATCGGTTATCACCGACGACGTCCCCCCCGAGTCACTCGCCGGTTTCCCACCCCGTCAGGTCACGAAGGAAGGCTATGTCCGTCGAAAGCGCGACGACTGAGCTGACAAGGCTCCCGGGC
>JACCTQ010000110.1 GCA_013812265.1 Actinomycetota bacterium | reverse complement strand
GCGCCCACGCCCGCAGGCAGCGTTCACGTCGCCGAACCTGGGCGCCGAGCTGGTGCGGCTCGCGTCCCAGCCGGAGACCGACGTCGTCCTGCTCAACGGCCGCCGGCAGCCGATCGGCGAAGCCGTGCCGCGAGGCGACGTTGGCACGATGTCTGGAGCGGGCGTCGTGCGACGTCGCCGTCCTCGTGAGCGGGAGCGTGCTCCCATGATTGACGCCGGCCACCCGGTGATTGTGCCGTTCGGAGGCTCCGAGCAGGATCGCGCGGCGCTCGAGCTGGGCGCTTGGATCGAGCACGCGCACGCGAAGCAGGCGCCGCTGAAGCTCCTCGGCGCGTCCGTGAGCGGCGACGACGGCGACCGCGACGCGAGCGAGCGCCTGCTCGCCAATGCGTCGCTCGTGGCCCAGCAGCTTGCCGGCATCGCGGCCGAGTACCTCCTTGTGCCGCCGGGAGACGACGTCATCGCCGCCGGCCGGTCGGAGGGGGTGCTCGTGACCGGGCTGTCGGAGCGCTGGCGCGAGGAAGGCGCCGGCCGGCTGCGCTCTGAGATCGCACGAAGCGCCCCGGCGCCGATTCTGTTCGTCAAGAGCAGCGAGCGGCCGGGCGCCCTCGCTTCGAAGGACAAGATGACCCGGTTCCGCTGGTCGGCAGCCGGTGGCGTCTTCGGGTCATCGCTGGGATCAGTCACCAACAAAAAGGAGGCACCGTGTACGCCCGCATGAACACCGCCCGCTGGAACCCCCATACCCGTGAGCGCGCGCTGCAGATGACGTTCGAGAAGATCATCCCGGCGTACGAGCGCCACCCGGGGTACGGCGGCTACGTCCTGCTGCTCGACAACGAGAGCGACAAGGGGATTGCGATCACCCTGTGGGAGACGGAGGCCGATCGCGAATCGAGTCTCGAGATTGCGAAAGCGATGATCGGCGAGCTACGCGGCGTGCTGCGCGAGCCGCCGCTGACGGAGAACTTCGAGGTGGTCGTCCACTTGCCCGGGCAGCCGCTCGATCGTGCCGACGGGACGAGTTGACTCGAGCCGGCTGAAGCTCAATGATCGCCGGGAGTGCGAGCGCCGCTCGGGCGGCGTCCCGCGCTGCTTCGACGCGGTGAACCCGCGCAACCGACGGGAGGACAGATGCTGAAGCACATGATGGACTGGTATGACATGAGCGACCTGGAGCGCGAGATCCGCGACCTCGCGCTCGCCGTGGCCCGCGACGAGGTCGCGCCCCGCGCCACCAAACACGACGAGGAGGCGACGTTCGTCCGCGACAGCCTCGAGGCGATCGCCGAGGCGGGGCTTTTCGGCGTGAACGTTCCCACCGAATACGGCGGGCTAGGCGGCGGCCCGATGGGAGCGGTGCTGGCGCTCGAGGCGATTTCGGCCGCGTGCGGGTCGACGGGCGCCTCGTACCTCTTCCATCTGAACCTCTGCCACCTGCTCGGGCGGACGGGGCCGGAGTCGCTCCGTCAGAAGTACCTGCCGCAGCTCGCCAAGGATAAGCTCGGCTCATTCGCCATCAACGAGCGTGTCCAGCTCTTCCGCGCCAGCTTCGAGACAACGCTCGAGGAGCGGAACGGCGACGTGATCATCAACGGCCACAAGCCGTTCTCGACGTCCGCGGGCGAGGCCGACATCACGGTCGTGCAGGCGCAGCGGGGGCGCACCGAGTTCGGCCTGCTCGGGCAGGAGTACATCCTCGTCGAGCGCGGAACCCCCGGCCTCAGCGCCCGGGTCTACAACCCCATGGGTCTCCGCGGCGCGGGCAACGGCTCGATCGCGTTCGAGGAAGTGAAGGTTCCGAGCGAAAACATCTTGGGCGATCAGCCGGCCGCGATGATGCGCGCGGTCGTCTCGAAGGCCTTCTCGGTTCTCGGACCGAACGTCGTCGGCGCGGGGATCGCGGGAGCCGCCGTCGAGGCGGCCGGCGAGAAGGTCTGGGAACGGGGGCCTGAAGACTGGGACACGCAGATGCTCGGCGAGATGACGTCGCGGCTGAACGCGCTCCGTGCCTACAACTACTTCTCCGCACGGGTGGTGCCGCTCGCGTTCGAGGGGCGGTTGCTGAAGGAGATGGCGCAGTCGCACATCGAGATCCAGTGGCTGGGCGGCGAGGATGCGCCGTGGATCTGCGACCGCGCGCTCGAGACGATCGGCGGGAGCAGCTTCATGGTCGGGTCACCGGTGCAGCGCTACTACCGCGATGCCCGCGGCTCTTCCTATCTGGCGTTCTCGATGGATCACCGCCGGCTCGTATCCGGGCAGATGCTCTTCGCTACCGTGGCGTCCGGCGCGGATCCCGAGTCGATGCCGTGGGACTCGCAGGCGGCGTACCACTTCCGGATGTCGCTGCCGCACTCGCGGAGCCTTCCCCAGCAGGCCCGCGACCGGTTGGGCCGCGCCGAGTACGAGGAGTACGCGCGCTCCCAGGGCTCGGACGAGGTGACGCTGAAGCTCTTCGTCGAGTACGTCAACAGCGTGATGCCGAAGACGACGGAAGGCGCTCCGGGAGGAGGACCGCCCTTCGGCCCTCCTGGTGGTCCTCCCAGTGGTGGACCTCCCGCCGGAGGACCGCCTGCGGGTCGCCCGCCCGAAGGCGTCGCCGCAGGTGGCCGTGAGGGTGTGCGGGCGGAGGCGCCGGGATCTCCCGAGTAGCGAGTCGCGGCACTCACCTTCGACGTGGGGGGAACCCGGTTCCCCCCACCTCTGCTCTATCCGGCCGTAGCGTCTAGCCGCGGTCGAGGATGGAGACGCCCGACGTGCGGCGGTCGGCTTCGGCCGGAACCGGCTCCTTCGCAAGGAAGTGATCGATGAGCGGGCCGGTCATCAGCGTCGTCACGATCGCTCCGACGACGAAGACGAGCTGCATCTCGGACGTGATCACGCCGAGCTGCAACCCGATCAGCGCGACGACCAGGATCAGGAGCCCGCGGCAGTTGAGCAGCACCCCCATCGTGTGGGCCTGGTGCGACGCCAGCCCGACGCCGCGGCCGACGACGTAGCCGACGCCCCACTTGCCGATAATCATCAGCGCGAGGAACAGCAGGAGCCCGACCACCATGTCGAGCTCGAGCAGGCGGAAGTCCGTGCGCAGCCCGGACACCGCGAGGAAGATCGGAAGCAGGAACAGCACAACCGCCTCCTCCATCCGCTCGATCACCGCCTCCGACAGCCCCGGCCGCGCCGGCACCGCGAGACCGAAGAGGAAGCCGCCGACGAGGGCGTTGATCCCGATTTGGTCGGCCGCGAGCCCCGCGAGCAGCGCGAGCGGCAGCAGGATCCCGAGGATCTCGCCGAGCGACCCGCCTTCGCGCCAGCCGCGCGTGACGAACGACATCAGCGGCCGCACGACGAACGCGAGCACGGCGAGGAAGGCCACCGTCAGCAGCGCCTTGAAGCCGACCTGCTCGACGACGCCCGAGCCCTCGGCCGAGGCGCTCGCGGCCGCGATCACGAGGAACATGAGCACCGTGACGGCGGCCGCAGCGCCGACGCCCAAGGCTCCCATCTGCGTCGCGATCAGCCCCTTCTCCTGGAGGATCCGCGCCATCACCGGGAACGCGGTGACGGACAGCCCCGCGCCGAGGAAGAGCGAGAACGTCGTGTAGTCGACGCCCTCCGGGCGCCAGGTGGCGCTGTCGAGGACGGCGCCGACGAGGAAGCCGAACCCGATCGGGACGATCACGACCGCGAGCGCGAGCAGCGTGATCTGCCTCCCGCGGCCCTTCAGCAACCGCTGATCGAGCTCGAGACCGACCAGGAACATGAAGAAGACGAGCCCGACCTGGCCGAGGTTGCTGAGGACCGAGAACGCCTGGAGCGGGAAGAGCTCGTTCACGAGGCCGGAGCCGTCGACGGCCGGCGCGTCGGGCGTCGCAGCCTTCGCGAGCGTGCCACCGAGGACTGTCGGGCCGAGCAGGATCCCCGCCACGATCTCGCCGACGACGCGCGGCTGCTTCGCCTTGACGAACAGCCAGCCCACCGCGCGCGCGACGAGGAGGATGATCGCGATGTCCGCGATCACGAACGCCACGACGTCCGCGCTCGCGTAGACCTGCGGGGGATCGGTCACGTGGCGATCCTCCCAATGTCACCGCGCCGTGTCAACATCAACGATTCGTATCGCGATGTACGCGGCCCGTTCTCGTGTGCCCGCCGGCACTATAGGATGGCCGAGCGTCGCGGCGGACGAGTGCAGGGAGGTCGACGAGCGTGGCTCAGGTCTGGCTCTGATGTGGACGGTGAAGCCGGGGACGGAGCACGAGGTCGGGCAGCTCGCCCCAAACACGGGCGGCACGCAGAAGTTCTTCCGGGAGGCGGCGATGCGCTGCATCCTCTCCCGGCGTCACGACGACCCGTTGGAAGCGGAGGCCGAGCCGGCCGCTGCCGGCACCCGCGCCGGCAGCCGGTGACCGGAACCGAGCCTCGCGTCGCCGAGGCCGCTCGAGCGCCGGACCTCGCGTCGCTGTTCCGGCTCGACGGGAAAACGGCGCTCGTCGTCGGCGGCTACGGTGGGATCGGCGAGGTGACGACGGAGCTGCTCGCACAGGCGGGCGCCGGGGTCGCGATCGCGGGACGGTCGTTCGAGAAGGCGGGCGCGCTCGCGGCGCGCCTACGGGATGCGGGGCACCGCACCGCCGCCGGTCGCGTCGACCTCGCCGACCGCGAGAGCATCGAG
>JACCTQ010000092.1 GCA_013812265.1 Actinomycetota bacterium | reverse complement strand
CGGAGGGCTCGCTCTACGAGACGATCCGCGAGAGCGAGGACGTCGCCGACGAGACGGCGGAGAAGCTCGACGAGGCGCTGAAGAAGTTCGCCGACGGGTTCAACGTCGAGGAGGAGAAGGGCCTCGTTGGGTGATCTCGCCGGCTTCGCCGCCGAGATCACTAGGAAGACTGCTCTCGACCGAGGCCCGGCAGGGTAGGCGATGGCCACCGTCCAGGAGTACAAGCGGCGGATCCGCTCCGTCACCAATACCCGCAAGATCACGCGGGCAATGGAGCTCGTCGCGGCGGCGAAGCTCAGGCGGGCACAGGCCCGGATCGAGGCGATGCGCCCCTACGCCGACACGATGCGCGAGCTGATCGCGGGTGTCGGACGCGCCGCGGGCTCGGGCTCCGTGCGGCTGCCCCTGCTCCAGCAGCGCGAGAGTCCCTCCGCGACGCTCGTGATCCCGCTCACGGGCGACCGCGGTCTCGCGGGGGCGTTCAACGCCCAGGTCACCCGTCGCACGTTCGCGCTCGAGCGCGGGCTCAAGGACGAGGGACAGAGCGTGCGCTTTGTCGGGGTCGGCAAGAAGGGCCGCTCCACGCTGACGTTTCGCCGCCGGGAGCTCGACGGCGCCTTTGTCGGCTTCACCGACGCACCGGCCTACGCGGATGCCCAGGCGATCGCGCACAGGGCGGCCGAGCTCTTCGTCGAGGGCGAGGTCGACCGTGTCGTGCTGGTCTACAACACGTTCGTCTCGGCCCTCACCCAGACGGTGACCGAGCAGGAGATCCTCCCGATCTCCGCCGAGATCCTCGAGACCGACGAGGAGAAGCGTCGCGACGACGCGCTCCGCGGCGACTTCATCTTCGAGCCCGAGCCCGAGGAGATCCTCGTGCGGCTGCTCCCGGTCTACGTCGAGACGCAGATCTACCGGGCGCTCCTCGAGTCGGCGGCCTCCGAGCAGGGCGCGAGGATGACGGCGATGCGCAACGCCTCGAAGAACGCGGGCGAGCTGATCGACACGCTGACGCTCGAGATGAACCGTGCCCGCCAGGCCGAGATCACGCAGGAGATCCTCGAGGTCGTGGCCGGCGCCGATGCGCTCGCCTGACCCGAAGGCTCAGGTGTCCGACTGAAGTCGGACACCTGTTTCTCGGTCGTGTTCGGCTCGGTCGAAGGCTGACCCGCATATCTCGGTGTCCGACTTCAGTCGGACACCCGCAGTTGCCCGCCAGGCCTAACTTCGCCGCCCACGAGCCGTCTCAAGTCCAGATGCCGGTGACGACAACGCGGTATGCTCCGACTCGCATGCCGACGAGCGAGGCTCCGCCGCTGTGAGCACGACCGCCAGGGAAGACACCGTTGTCGCCCGCGAGATCGGCGAGTCGGACATCGCTCTTGCAGGTGGCGGTCTCGGCGACGAGGGCGGCGACGTCAAGGCGCGCGGCTACTGGGAGCAGGTCTGGCGCCGGTTCAGGCGCGACCGGGTCGCGCTTGCGAGCATCGTCTTCCTCGTCCTCGTCGTCCTCGTCTGCTACCCGGGTGCGACGATCGCCGAGCGCATCGTCGGCCACAGTCCCGACGACATCTTCTCGGACGGGATCGACGACGGGCTTATCCCCGTCGGACCTTGGAGCGACGTGACGAATCCCTTCACGGGCGAGACGCAGCGCCTCGTCCTCGGCGCGGCGGACACGCTCGGGCGCGACGAGTTCCTTCGCCTCCTCTACGGGGGGCGCGTCTCGCTTCAGGTAGCCGTGCTCGCGACAATCGGCGCAATGTTCATCGGCACGATCCTCGGCGCGACGGCGGGCTACTACCGCGGTTGGGTCGACACCATCGTCTCGCGTCTGACCGAGATCACGATGGCCTTCCCGGCGCTCCTCTTCATCATCGCGTTGGCCTCGACCGTCGGCAGCCGACTGGACAACATCACCTTTGGCGGCGTTCTCGGCCGTGGCGTGCTCACACTCGTGCTCGTGTTCTGGATCTTCGGTTGGTTCTACCCCGCGCGGATCATCCGCGCCAAGGTGCTCTCGCTGCGCGAGAAGGAGTTCATCGAGGCCGCCCTCATGACCGGCGCGAGTGATCGGCGGATCATCTTCTCGCACCTGATGCCGCACCTCGTCGCGCCGATCATCGTCTACTCGACGCTCGTCGTTGCCAGCTACATCCTGGCCGAGGCGGCGCTGTCGTTCCTCGGCGTCGGGATCAAGCTGCCGACCGCCAGCTGGGGGAACCTGCTCTCGTCGGCACCCGAGTTCTACACCGCCCAGCCGTGGCTCATGCTCTGGCCGGGGCTCGCGGTCGTTCTCACGACGCTGGCGTTCAATCTGCTCGGTGACGGGCTGCGCGACGCTTTCGACCCGCGCTCGAAGCTCTAACGCGATAGGCATTCTCAATTCGAGATTCTTCACCCTGACCTAACCAACTGCGCTCGCGTGCGTCTATATCGAGCGGAGCAAGGGTCGTGTAACCCGCGTAGGGACACGACGGGACAAGCGAAAAGGAGCAGCATGAAGAAACGATTTTGGTGTTCGGCCGTCATGGCCCTGGTAGGAGCCAGCCTGCTCGTCGCTGCCACAGCGTCGGGTGGCACCGCCGGGTCCGCAACGGCGAGCCAGAGCACAGCGACCAAGGGCGGGACGTTCCGCATCCTCAGCACGAGCGATTTCGACAACGTCGATCCGGGGCTGGCGTACTTCACCCACAGCTGGAACATGATGGGTGCGACCCAGCTGCGCCTGTACTATTTCCCGTACGTCGAAGGCCGGGCGGGCGAGCGGATCACGCCGATGGCGGCAACCGCGCTGCCTCGCATCAGCAAGAACGGCAAGACCTACACGATGACGATCAAGCCCGGGTTCCGGTTCTCCAACGGCGAACCCGTGACGATCGCGAACTTCAAGCGCGCATTCGACCGCGGAAGGAACGCGAAGCTGCAGTCGCCCGCGATCTCGTTCCTGGAAGATGTCGCCAGCATCAAAACGCAAGGTAACAACACCCTTGTCGTAACGCTCAAGCGGGTGGCACCGGACTTCCTCTCGCGCCTCACGATGATGTTCTTCGCGGCCGTGCCCATGAGCTTTCCGCTCGACGCAGAGGTCGACAAGGGCCCCGTCCATTCGGCCGGGCCGTACTACCTCACCGAGTGGAACAAGAAGACGTCGGCCCTCGCGGTGCGCAACCCCCACTGGAACAACAGCAAAGCGCCGTTCAAGTCGTTCGGCTTCCAGAGCAACGTCGACCGCATCACGTGGGGCGGTATCGGTGGCGACCTGGCAACGCACCGGTTGCAGTGTGAGAACGATGAGGCCGATGTCTGTGGTGCGCCGCCAGCGCAGTACAAGGAGATCGCCGACAAATACGGCGTCAACAAGAAGGACGGCCGGTTCCATATCCGTCCCGAGCTGGCCACCTGGTATGTGACGATGAACAACGAGCAGCCGCTCTTCAAGAACAACGTCAAGCTGCGCCAGGCAGTGCTCGAGGCCGTCGACCGTCGCTTTATGGTTGCCCAGCACGGCTTCCTCGCGGGCAAGCGCACCGATCAATGGCTGCCTTACGGAATGCCAGGCTTCAAGGAGTTCAACATCTACTCCCTGAAGGGGCCGAACTACGCCAAGGGGAAGGCGCTCGCTCAGGGCAATACGCGGGGCGGCAAGGCTGTCTTCTACGCGTTCAGCCGCTCGTACGGCCCCGCGGTGGCGCAGTCGGTGCAGTTCAACCTGAAGCAGATCGGGCTCGACGTCGAGATCAAGATCTTCGACCGCGTCGTCCAGCACGAGAAGGCCGCCGTCCGCGGCGAGCCGTTCGACATCACGCACGAAGGCTGGATCGCCGACTACCCCGACCCGGCGAACTTCATCAACGTCCTGCTCGACGGGCGACGTCTGCAGGCCGAGAACAACGTCAACACGTCTTACTACTCGGGCGACGGGGTCCCGAACTACACGAAGCGTCTCGACGAGGCGTATGCGGCCGCGGGAGCCAAGCGGCTGAACCTCTACGCGCAACTCGACCGGGACGTCATGCAGAAAGGTGCCGCGGCTGCGGTCTACCTCTCGACCACGGCACGCAACTTCCTTGGGCCGAAGGTCGGCTGCTACGCGCGCACGTCCACGATCGGGATCATCCTGGTCAACATCTGCAAGAAGTAGCTTGCACCACCGGAGCGAGGGGCGCCCCCCTGGTG
>JACCTQ010000082.1 GCA_013812265.1 Actinomycetota bacterium | reverse complement strand
CGCTGGGCGGCGTCAGGCAAGGACGCAGGGAGCGCGCATGTGCTGGCACATGTAAGCGACCGAGGACGCGGCATGGCGGCGTTCAGCGCGGCCCGACGGCACAAGGCTTCATTCTGAAACGAGTTCTTAGGCCGCGAGCGGAACGGTTTGGCGAAACGCAGAGAGCGGATCATTGCCCGGCGAGCCGCAGTACGAACGCGAGCGACGTGGGCGGGCCGGGCCAGAGCTCGCGGACGAGGTCTGGATCTTCTCGCACGACGCGGCGAAGCACGAACGCGACGAGCACCGCGTCGTCGAGCTGCCCGGCGACCGGGACGAAATCCGGGATCAAGTCGAACGGCATCGCGAGATACGGGATCAGCGCAGCCACAAGCAGCTTGTGCCGTCGCGGGAGCCGCTTGTCCCGCAGTAGTCTCGAGAACAGCACCACGCAATCGGGGACGAACCCGGCGAGTGCGCGCGCCTGCTCGCGCCTCCCCGCGATCACGAACGCGACCACGACGCCGACGTAGAGCGCGAGCAGGGCGCCGACCGCGTAGAAGACCCATTCCAGCACCGTTGCGACCACGGTAGCGCCTGCTACTGCGAGCGGGGCCGCTCCGTGCCCGCGACGACTACAGCGGCGCCCCGAACAGCCCGAACCAGCGCGACAGGTCTGCCTCGATCGGCAGCTCCTTCTCGAGCTTGGCCTTGAGCTCTAGCTCCTGCGCGTTGTCTCGCTCCTGGCCCTTCCCTATGGGGATGAACGGCCAAAACGCCCCGCGTTTGTAGCCGAAGATCCAGTAGACGGGGTTCTTGGCGCCGTCGAACCGGAACGCCGCGGCGAGGAGCTGAGGGCCGAAACCTCGGCTTTGCAGCTCTGACGAGACGAGGTGCACGGTCGTGACGAGGTCCTCGAAGTCTGGGTCTCGGACGACGAGCCACTGATACCCGTAGTCGTCCGAGCTTCGCTCGATCTTCGACTCGGAGTCGCGTGCTGCCACGTCCACGAGCTCCTGGAGCTCGCCCTCGGCCCGGGCGAAGTCGCCCGCCGAGAGCGGCTTGAAGCAGATCGCCGCCGAGCCGGCCGGCTTGAGGCCGATGTCCATGTCCAGCGTGACAACGGCCGTCGAGAGCGCGAAGAGACGCTCGCCCGACGCTTCCTTCAGCCTCTTCTTGCCGAAGAGGATGTCCCCGAGGCCCACCAGCGCTTATCTAGTGGATGACCGGGCGACCCATCTCGCGCGAGATCTCCGCGAGGCGGGCGATGCGCTTCTCGAGGCGCGGATGCGTCATGAACAGCTCGCCGAACGCGGACTTCACGTTCGTCGGGATGATGAAGAACGCATTCATGCTCTGGACCTCACGGAGGTCGCGCTGGGGGATTCGGAGCATGTCGCTCGAGATCTTCTGGAGCGCGCTCATCAGGTACTCGGGCGCGCCGGTCAAGAGGGCGGCTCCGCGGTCGGCCGTGTACTCGCGGTAGCGCGAGATCGTCCGGATCAGAATGAAGCTCAGGGCGTAGGTGACGACCGAGACGAGCACGACGATCAGCCAGATCGGCGGGCCGCCCCGATCGCGGTCGCCGCCGCCGAACATGCCGCCGTACATGCCGAAGCGCGTGAGCAGGCCGGCGAGCATGGCGAAGAAGCTGGCCAGTGTCATGATCAGAACGTCGCGGTTCGCGATGTGCGCGAGCTCGTGTGCGAGCACGCCTTCGACTTCGCGCGGCTCCAGGCGCTCCCAGAGACCCGTCGTGACCGCGACCGCCGCGTGCTTGGGGCTGCGGCCGGTGGCAAAGGCGTTCGGGACGTCCGTGTCGATGACCGCGATGCGCGGCTTGGGCAGGTCCGCCATTGCACAGAGGCGCTCGACCATGTCGTGCAGCGCGGGTGCCTTGTCGCGCTCGACGACCTTCGCGCCCGAGGCCATCAGAGCGATCTTGTCGGAGGTGTAGTACTGGAAGACCGCAATTCCCACGACGATGAGGACCATCGGCAGCAGGCCGACGTCCAGGACGGAGAAGAGAACGAGAGCGAAGGCGACGTAGAGCAGCCCGAGCAGGCCGCTCGTGGCGAGCATACGGAGGGAGAGACCAGCGTCGCGACCGTAAGCCTTGCGTTTCATCGAGAATCGGCCTCCTTGGAGGCGAAGGGGACAAGGGCAATTCTAGCTGCGGGGGTCTTGCTCGCGGCGCTTGCGGCGCCCGCGGCAGCCGCGGGCGGGCACGTCTCCGTTCAGATCGTGCCGCAACTCGACCTGGACGCCCTCGCGGGGCGGGGTGCCGTCGGCCTGATGGTTCCCGGCAAAGGGCCGACCGTGTCGCGGGAGGAGGCCCTCGAGCTGCTCGATCGGGAGGCTCTGTCCGCCCGCGAGTGCAGACGCGCGTGCACCGTACGCATCCTCCTCTCGCTTCCGCCGCCCGGCGATCGCCACAACGTCCGCCGCTACCCGGTCGCCGTCCTTGGGGCGGGCTACCGGGGGCTGCTCGTGTCGGACAGTACCCGCATCCCCGGTCTGGTCTCGATCTCGGACATCGTGCCCACGGCTCGCGCGCTCGAGCGCGGAGAGGAGCCCGTGATCGAAGCGCGCGCCGAGAGCGATGCACCAGCCAGGCTTGCCCGGCTCGACCGGCGGTTGGATCGCGCCCATGACTCCCGAGACCCCGCGACCATCGTCCTGGTTGGGCTCGTGGCGGTCTTCGGCGGGCTGGCGGCGCTCCTCCGCTCGCCGCTCTTCGGCAAGGCGGCCGTGCTCACCGCGCCTGCCCTGCTCTTGATCTCGCTGGGCCTCTCGAGCCTCGGCATCGACCGCCGCTGGATCGTCGCCTCAGCCCTCGCAATCCTGGGCGCAGCCGCCGCCCTCGCGGGCGGCGCCACGCTGCGGCGGCGCGGGCTCGGCGTTGCTTTCGCCTGCCTCTTCGCCGTCTACCTCGTGGTGCTCGCGGCCTGGCCCGAGGTCAACTCACTGGCCGCCATCGGTCCGCATCCCGACGGTGGCGGCCGCTTCTACGGGGTGACGAACCAGATGCAGACGCTCCTCCTGGCCCCGGCGCTGCTGGCAGGCGCGCTCCTGGGCCGGCGCTGGCTGCTTCCGGTGGCTCTCCTCGCGCTCTTCACGGTGGGAGCCAGCAGAACGGGTGCCGACGGGGGCGGCACGCTCGTCCTGATCGCGGCCTTTCTGGCTCTCGCGGCCGGCCTGCTCAAGATCCGCGTGACCTGGCTGCGCGCCGCCGGGTTGGCCGTCTCGACGCTCGCAGGCGGCATCGCACTCATCGCGATCGACGCGGCGCTCGGTGGATCGACCCACGTGACGCGTGCGGTGACCGGCGGCCCCGACTCTCTGGCGGATGCTGTCGGCCACCGACTGGACGTCTCGTTCCAGGGTGTCACGGGATCCTGGTACGTGGCTGCGATCGTGCTCGTCTCGCTGGCCGCGCTGATCTGGCTTGCAACGAGGAGGCCCCGCTCGGCCGTCCTCGACGCGCTGCTCGTCGGACTCGCGGTCTCCCTGGTCGTCAACGACACGCCGGTGGACGTGGCCGGGTTCGGCGCGCTCTCCTGCGCGGCCGTCTGGGTGTGGCAGCGAGCTGACCACGACCTGACCCGCTTGTAGACTTCCGAGCCATGCGCCGACGTTGGCTCGTCCTGGCCATAGGCTGCCTCCTCCTGCTGGTGGCAGCCGGTTGCGGTGGCGGCGAGACGGCGAGCCCGACGCCCGAGACAGTGGAGGGCACCGTCCCGACCGAGACGGAGGGGGGCGGAGCCGGCGGGCCTGAGGGCGACGCTACCGCCGGTAAGGAGATCTTCACGTCGGCGGGCTGCGGCAGCTGCCACACGTTCGAGAAGGCCGGCTCGAGCGGACAGGTCGGCCCGGACCTGGACGAGTCGAAGACCCCATACGACGAGGCGGTGGAGCAGATCGCGAACGGCGGCGGCGCGATGCCGCCCTTCAAGGATCAGCTGAGCGAGAAGCAGATCGCGGACGTAGCCGCATTCGTGTCGGCGTCCGAGTCCGGCTGACCGAGCTGAGAGCCCCTGCCCTTCCCGGCGACTTTCCGCGCGAGGTCGAGGCCTTTGCGTGCGATCTCGACCGGACGCTGATCGGCGAGGACGGGGTGCTGCGGCCCCGCACGCGCGCTGCGATCGCCGCCGCCAGGGCAGCTGGAATCCCGTTCATCGTCGCGACCGGCCGCATGTTCCGGTCCGTGCGCCGCTACCTCATCGCCGCCGGGATCGATGAGCCGGTGATCTGCTACCAGGGCGCGGTCGTGGCCGAGCCCACGAGTGGTCGCTTCCTCCGCCACGAGCCGATCCCGCTCGAGCTGGCGCGGGAGACGATCGGAGCCGTAGAGGAGGAAGGCTTCGCGCTCAACTGCTACGTCGACGACGAGCTCTATGTCGCGCGCGAGACACCGGAGTCGGAGGGCTACGCCGGCTTCCAGCAGCTCGAGGTCCACCCGGTCGGCGATCTGCGCACCTGGCTCGGCAAGCCGCCGACGAAGCTCGTATCGGTGGGTGATCCCGAGGCCCTCGACGGCTTGAAGGTGCGCATGAAGGCCCGCTTCGACGGCCGTCTGTACATCTCGAAGTCCCTCCCCCACTTCCTCGAGTTCGCGAGCCCGGCCGTCACGAAGGGCGCCGCGCTGGAGTTCGTCGCCGAGCACCTCGGCTTCCCGCTCGAGCGGACGGTCGCGTTCGGAGACGGCGAGAACGACATCGAGCTGCTCGAGGCGGCCGGCTACGCCGTCGCCGTCGAGAAGGGGCACGGGACTCTCATCCGCCGGGCGAACTTCGTCTGCCCGGCCGCGGAGCAGGAGGGCGTTGCGGGCGTGATCGAGGCGTACCTAAACTCACTCGCATGATCGACCTGCGAGCCGCCAGGCAGGATCCGGAGGCCTACCGGTCGGCGCTCGCCCGCAAAGGCATGGCGGAGGAGTTCGACGCACTGATGACCGCGCACGGCCGCTGGACGGAGCTGACGCAACGGGTCGATCCCCTGAGATCCCAAATGAAGCTCAAGGGCAAGCCCACGCCCGAGCAGCTCGAGGAGCTCGCACGGGTCAAGGAGGAGCTGCGCCAGGTGGAGGCCGAGCTCGCCGCCGCGGAAGCCGAGCGCAGCCGGCTCCACCTCCTCGTTCCCAACCCACCCGACCCCACGGCCCCCGACGGGTTCACGGAGGAGGACGCGGGGGTCCTGCGCACGTGGGGCGACGTGCCGGAGTTCGACTTCCAGCCTCGCGACCACCTCGAGCTCGGAGGCCCGACCGGCTGGGTGGACATGGAGCGCGCCGCCCGGATCTCGGGCGCCCGTTTCGCTTACCGGATCGGCGACGTCGCCCTGCTCGAGCTCTCCCTCTACCGCTTCGCCCTCGACCGTCTCGTCAGCAAGGGCTTCGTTCCCGTGCTTCCGCCCATTCTCGTCCGCGAGGAGGCGATGTTCGGCACGGGCTTCCTCCCCACCGAGGAGACGAACCTCTACAAGGTGGAGCGCGACGACCTGTATCTCACCGGAACGTCGGAGGTGGGACTGGCGGCGCTGTACATGGGCGAGCGGCTCGACGAGGAGGACTTGCCGCTCCGCTACGCGGCCTACTCGACGAACTTCCGGCGCGAGGCGGGGGCGGCGGGCAAGGACACCCGCGGCATGTTCCGCGTGCACCAGTTCGACAAGGTGGAGATGTTCGTGTTCTGCTTGCCCCAGGAGTCGCCCGAGTGGCACGAGCGGCTGCTTGCCCAGGAGGAGGAGATCGTGCAGGAGCTCGGGCTGCCCTACCGCGTGCTCAACATCGCCGCCGGCGACCTCGGCCCGTCGGCGGTGAAGAAGTACGACATCGAGGCGTGGTTCCCGGCGCAGGCCAGATGGCGCGAGATCACGTCGTGCTCCAACACCACGGACTACCAGGCGCGCCGCCTGGACACACGCTTCCGCCGTGACGGCAAGCTCGAGCACGTCCACACGCTGAACGGCACCGCCGTCACCGCGCGAGCCATGCTGGCGATCATGGAGAACTTCCAGGACGACGGCGGCTCGGTCGCGGTGCCGGAGCCGCTGCACGAGTTCGGCGCGCCGAGCCGGTTGGGGCGAGTGGCGGAGCGCGTCTAGCGGGCGCCCCCTTCGGCCGACCCGGCAGCGTCCGCCGTAGCCATGCCCGGGAGCCTGACCCCAAGACACGCCTCGCCGGGACACGGCCGCGGGCCTGACTCCATGAGTGCCACCGCGGCGCGCCGCTCTTCTGGAACACTCAGAGCCCAGGCGGGGTGCCGGAGCGGTTGAACGGGACGGTCTTGAAAACCGTTGGGCGTGCAAGCGTCCCGTGGGTTCGAATCCCACCCCCGCCGCTTTTGTGTCAACTAAGGCCGTGTTGCGGGCCGTTGGTCTGCGCTGCGGGCCAGTCCACCGACATCCGCCCCAGTCTGGGAGTCGCTTCGGTGGCTGGCGCACGAGTGGCGCACGACGTGCGCGCCCGCGACGGTCTGCGTGGGACTGTTCGGTCGGTGCGCCGTGGACGCAATCTCGCGTCCCCGTGCGACCGATAGGATCGTACGCGGTGGACGCTTTACCCAATCCGCCGGGCGACGGGCACACTGCCCTCAGCTCCAGAGAGTACGCGGTCCTCGCGATGGTGGGCCTCGAAGGCGCGACCGCGTACGAGCTCTCGCTGTTCAGCAGCAGCAGCAAGTGGGGGTTGCTCGGGTACTCGCGATCGGCGCTGCACGCGATCCCGAAACGGCTGGACAGGGAGGGCTACCTCTGGAGCACGGTTGAGAAGGCGGAGAAGAGTCCTTCCCGCAGGCGTTACCAGCTCACCGAAACGGGTGTCGCAGCCGTGCGCCAGTGGGCCAGGTCTTCGCCCGCCTTGCCGCCTGTCGAGTCGGAACTCGTCGCCCGGATGCTGGCCTGGGACACCGTGCGGTCGGATGAGCTGCTCGAGACGCTCCTTCGGCTCCGTCCCGACGTGGAACGGCGAGAAGCCGAGCTGAAACTCGCCGAACTCAACACGAACCCGGTGCCCCACGCAGAGTTGGGACGCCGCCTTGCGATCGGTCTGCACCGCCACCTCCTCGACGGCTACACGCGCTGGCTCAAGGACGTTGAGCGGGAACTGAGGAAGATGCGACGCCCAAAGCGCGGGAGAGAGGCTTGAGCCTCACGGGACGACGCCGCAGCCGGCCGGCGCTCCTCGCGGCGTGACTAGAGACGCGGCGTGACTAGAGACGCTCTACGCCTGAACTCGGACAGAGCAGTCGGGGACTGCGACGCTGGGCGGCGTCATAGCTCAGCGAGGGCGACGTCGTCGAACAGGCGCCCGGTCACCGTACGAGGAGGTCGGCGTCTACGCTCGCTTCGCGCCGCCTGCGGCTCGAGACCAGCCGGCTCGCGCGAGCGCCAACCGCGGATCTCGTCGACCTCGCGGTGCCGCGACCGCCCGCGCCGCCGTTGGCCTGCGCGCCGGCCGATCGCAGGAGCGGTTGTGGCGGTGCACCACCGAGGGTTCCTGCGTGCGCCTGCGGATGCCCGAGCCTCCGCCCCTTTGGCTCACCGACGGTAATCGTAGGGGCATTGAGATCCGCTACGTAACTCCGCACGATGGCATCACATGACACGTCGTCGCCGTTTGACCTTCACGTACACCTCGTCTCGGAGTTCGGGGTCTCCACGAATGGCCTCGACGACCTCAGCTTCGCGAACCTCCGGGAAGTAGTCGTCAGCGAGCCCTAGATGTTTCGAGATCCGATGGACATGGTCGACGTTCACGGGTGCAATCCCGCTGATCATTCGGCTGAGGTATGCGTGGTCGAGCCCTCCGACCTCGCGGGCAAGGCCGCGCAAGGTTAGCCCTCGAGCCTTAAGAAGATCAGGTAGTTCACGTGCGAATGGCCTTTGCGTCGTTCGGTGTGGCATGGCACGGAGTATCGACTGTTCACGCCAACGCTGGCGGTGTAGTAACAGACACCGGCCCCTCAAGATTGAGCTACAATGGTGTAGTGTCTAACACCACACCGAGCGAGCGGCCGGCGAGACGGCCGATCGGCAGGGGTGTCATGCCCGTGCTTGCGCTTCGACCCCACGCAGCCGCCCGAGCACTCGGCGTGTCGCGCTCCTTCTTTTACGCAGAGATTCTCCCCGAACTCCGCGTGGTCCGCCGGGGCCGACTCAGGCTCGTGCCCGTCACGGAGCTCGAGGCGTGGCTTCAGAAGAATGCGGCTCGCGCGCTCGTGAGCTAGCCGGCGACCGTGGCAGAGGGGATACGTCGTAGGCATTCGGCTCGGTGCTCCTTTCGAAGTGGCGCACGATGCGATTGCGGGGCTGGCTGGGAGGCCTCAGTCTTCTCGGCTCGTGATCGCAAGAAAGTCCGCCGCTCGTTTCCGACATTGGCGGCGGCGAAGGCCTGGCGCGCCGACGCGCTCACCGGGCTTCGGCGGGGAACGCTGCGACCGTCAGGAGCCAAGACGATACGGCAAGCCGCCAACGCACTGATCGCCGGGATGTCCGAGGGTCTCATTCGAAATCGATCCGGCGATGCTTATAAGCCGAGTGCCATCCGGTCGTATGCCGACGCGCTGCGTCTGCACGTTCTTCCGGAGCTAGGAGCCCGGAAACTCAGCGAAGTGCAGCAACGCGACGTTCAGCGACTCGCAGACGACCTCCTAGCGGCGGGCCGCGACCCGTCCACGGTCCGGAATGCCTTGATGCCGCTCCGTGTGATCTACCGGCAAGCACTGACTGACGGTGACGTTGGAATCAACCCGTGCACCGGTGTCCGGTTACCCGCGGTCCGCGGCCAACGTCAAAGGATCGTTACCGCGTACGAGGCAGCCAGCCTGCTTCGTGCACTCACCGATGACAAAGACCGCGCGCTCTGGGCGCTCGCGCTCTACGCGGGTCTCCGGCGTGGTGAGCTCTTGGCCCTCCGCTGGGACGACGTCGATCTCGCCGCCGGCATCCTGCGCGTCGAGCGTGCATGGGATCCGAGAAGCCGCGTATTCATAGACCGAAGAGTCGGGCGGGCTGGCGAGTCGTGCCGATCGCTACGGCTCTTCGCGAAGCCCTTCACGAGGTGAACGCCGGCGGGCAGGGCAGGCTCGTGGTCTCCGGAGCGCGTGGAACACCGCTCGACCCCGACGCCGCCGGCGCACGGGCGTCGCGAGCGTGGCGGGCCGCGAGTCTCAGGCCGATTACCTTGCACGAGGCGACGCACACCTTCGCCAGCCTCATGATTGCCGCCGGCGTGAACGCGAAAGCCCTAGCGACCTACATGGGCCATGCGTCCGTGATGATTACGTATGACCGATACGGCCACCTCATGCCCGGGAACGAGCGGGAGGCGGCCACACTCCTAGACGACTACCTCGCACGCGCCGCGGCTCAAAGCGACGACTCGTTCGGGTGAGGTGGGGGCGGCGCGGGAGAAATGCTCATTGAATTCGCTGATATCCACAAAGAATGGTGCGGATAGCTCCGGCACCGCATCGGCCAGCGCAGCGTCGATCGCTCGAACGTGCGATCTACATCCGGGAAGGTAGAAATTACCAATCCGCCCACGATTGTCTTTGTACACGTAATGGTTTCGCAGCTCGTCACGGAGCTCAGCTCCGAGCCGTGCAACGTTCGTTTTAGCAGAGGGGCCGAGTGAACGGATCGAGAGCGGGAAGCGGTTAAGAAGCCACTTCTTGAGGTTGAAGCCGTCAGAAGCGACAGCCCACCACCAATAGCCAAGCGGTTCGTGCTACGAGCTGACGAGTTCGGCCTTCGCGAACGAGATCGTGAAGGCGCGGCACCAGATCACAACGGTCGAGTACCGCTTCGTGTCGATGCCCGCCGGGATGTCGTACTGCTGGGTCCCCTTGTTGCCCTTGAGCCCCCCGAGGTCCTTGAAGTCGCCGACGTCGCTGTCACGCGCGACCGGTCCGGCCACGAGATAGACGCGCAAGTCCGGCCCATTGTCGGTGTCGAGTTCGCTGAATGTCAGCTTCTTGCTCCCGTCGGCCAGCTCGACTACCGCGGCTGTGCCGGACGCTTCGTGCGCAACTCCTTCGAAGGAGCCTTGAGCGAGCTTGACGTTCTCAGCGGATCCGGCCGAGCCCGATTGCACCTGCGACGAGCGCGCACCGGTCACGACCGTCTCGTTGACCGTCTTGTCACGGAAGGTCGTCCACGCGAAGACCGAAGCGACGACGGCAGCCGTGCCGAGGAAGGAGAGCTGGACGAAGCGGTTGAGCTCAGGCCAGCGCCGCTTGACGAATCTGAGGCCGACCGCCGCCGCCACGAACCAGGCCGCGCCGAGTGCGATCGAGCTATTGTAGCCGGGTGCGACGACGCCGCCGAAGAACCAGAGGCCGACGAGCAGAAAGAGCACGACTGCCGGAACGACGAGGAAGCGGGCCCAGACGGGCACCGGGCGAAGCGAGGCGGCGGGAACGGCCATCAGGATTCTCCTTTTCTGCGCGGGTTGCATCGTCTCCCTGTTGTTCGTCGCATCCATATATTGCAGCCGTCGCCCTTATACAAGAGTCTTAAGTTTTCGATCTAGGCGGCGTAAGCCCGTATCTCCACACTGCCGGGGGTCGTAGCAGTAGACTCGGCGCTCAGTGGCGGCGCGCTACGACCTCGTCATCGTGGGCATGGGCTCGGCCGGGCTCGTCGCTGCGGAGTTCGCTGCCCGCCTCGGTCTTCGGGTCGCGGCCGTCGAGTCCGACCGGATCGGCGGCGACTGTCTCTGGA
>JACCTQ010000043.1 GCA_013812265.1 Actinomycetota bacterium | reverse complement strand
CCCGCACGAGGTCGGGATCCTTGATGCCGGGGCTCGCCTCGAGCCGAGATGCCGCGTCGACCGCCCAGGGGCGGACCGCCTCGATGGCCGCCCGAATGTTGTCGGCAGCGAGGCCGCCGGCCAACATCACGCGGCCGGACGCCACACGGGCGCGGTCGAGATGAAGCGGATCGCTCTCCTGCCACGGGAGATCGAAGACTTTCGCCACCCGCTTCCCGTTGCGGAGGAGAACTGCATCCCGGGCTCGGTGTCCCTTCTCCCGGCCGTAGAGCTGCACGAGGTCCGCGCCGGGGTCGGCGAGGTCGCCGACGAGAACGGCTACGGACAGCATCGTGTCCGGCACCGGAAGGACCTCGGCTGCGCGCCGCGGGCTCTCGGCGGCGAGGATGAACCCAGCCATGTCCGCCCCTGCTTCGGCTGCAACCATGACGTCCTCGGGTCGAGTGAGCCCACAGACCTTGACGAGCGGTCGCCGGAGCAGCTCGGCGAGTTTCGCCCGCGGATCCGGCGCCTTCATCAGCGCCGAGCCGACGAGCATCGCGTCGGCGCCAGCGAGCTCCGCTGCGGCGGCGTGAACGCGCGCAGCGATGCCGCTCTCGGCGACGACGATGCGGTCGCGCGGCGCCCGCTCGACAAGCCGCAGCTGCGCGGGTCGATCGATTCTGAACGAGTCGAGGTCCCGGGCGTTGACGCCGATCGGGTTGGCGCCCAGTCTCACCGCGCGGTCGAGCTCCTCCTCGTCGTGCGCCTCCACGAGCGCGTCCAGGCCCAGCGCCGCGGCTCGCGCCATCAGGGCAGATGCCTGACCGTCGTCGAGGTCGCGGAGCAGGAGCAATACGGCGTCGGCACCCGCCTGCCTCAGCTCCTCGAGCTGCGCGCCGCTGCGGAAGAACCCTTTGGCGAGGAGCGGCAGGGCCGTCACCGCCCGGGCGGTGACGAGGTCGTCGATCGAGCCACCGAAGCGCTCGTCGACCAGGATCGACAGAGCGGCTGCTCCGCCCTCCTCGAGCGCGGGCGCAAGGATCGCCGGATCGGCCTCCGGTCTCAGATCGCCGGCCGACGGCGACCGCCGCTTGACCTCGGCAATCGCATGGAGGCCCGGGCCGCGGAGCGCGTCAGAGAAGCGGCCCATCAGCCGGCGACCGGCGCCTGCGAGAACTCGATCAGCTCGTCCAGCCGGCTCGCGGCCGCTCCGGAATCGAGCGCCTCCCGCGCAACGGCGAGCCCTTCGCGGAAATCCTCGGCATGACCGGCCGCTGCGATCGCGCCTGCTGCGTTCAGCAGGATCGCCTGCCTCTTACCGCCGTTCGAGCCCGCGAAGACAGCTCGGATCGCGTCGGCATTCTCGGCGGGCGAGCCCCCGCGTAGCTCTTCCGGAGCACAGCGCGGAACCCCGAGCGTGAGTGGGTCGATCTCCCGCCGGATCACGCGTCCATCCACCACCTCGCAGACGAGGTTGACGCCGACCGGAGAGAGCTCGTCGATGCCGCCGGCGCCGTGCACGACGAACGCGCGGCGGGCGCCGAGGGTGGCCAGCACTTCCGCGATCGTCGGCACGAGCTCCGGGGAATAGACGCCGACGACCTGCGCCCGGGCGCCGGCCGGGTTGGTGAGTGGTCCAAGGACGTTGAAGATCGTTCGCGCAGCGAGCTCGCGGCGAATGGGCGCCGCGTGGCGCATCGCGGGATGGTGAGCGGGGGCGAACATGAAGCCGAAGCCGAGCTCGTCGATCGACCGCGAGATGTTCTCAGGCTCGAGCTCGAGTCGAAAACCGAGGGCCTCGAGCACGTCGGCCGAGCCGGAAGCCGAGGACACGGCACGGTTTCCGTGCTTTGCGACCGCCGCCCCTGCCGATGCGGCGAGCAGGGCCGCCGCCGTGGAGATGTTGAGCGTGCTCGGGGCGTCGCCCCCCGTCCCGGCCGTATCGACGAGATCCTCTCGCCGCGCTCGCACCGGAACCACGTGCTCGCGCATGGCCTCCGCGCACCCCGCGATCTCGTCCGCCGTCTCGCCCTTCAGGCGCAGTGCGATCAGCCATCCTCCGACCTGCGCAGGGGTCGCCTCGCCGCGCATGATGGCGCCCATGACAGCCCGTGCCTCGCCGCGGGTGAGATCGCGTCCGTCGAGGAGCGTCGCAAGTGCGTTCCTGATCACGAGTGCAGGCTAGTCTCTCGATGACGGTCGACCGACGAGGAGGAATCTTTTTGAGCGACGACTTTTTGAAGCCGGACGTGCCGCCGGACGCTGATCCGGAGATCGACTCTCCCTCATCGCTTCCCGATGTCGAGTCCGGTACCGGCGAGGTGGAGCAGGATCGCGAGGAAGGGCGCGGGATCCAGGGCGAAGAACACTTCGGGTTGACGCCTCCGGGATAGAGCTGTTGCAAGGCAACACGACCGACCGCGTTCGCCTGGCTGAGCGCGCCGAGGCACTGCGGGCGCTCCACGGAGGACCTGAGCTGCTCGTGCTACCGAACGCCTGGGATGTTGCGAGCGCCCGGGTTTTCGAGGAAGCCGGGTTTCCGGCGATAGCGACGACGAGCTCCGGCATTGCTGCTGCCCACGGGTTCTCGGACGGGGAAGGCATGCCGGCCGATGAGATGCTGGCCGCAGTGGCTCGCATCACCGCGGCGCTCGGCGTGCCGGTCACCGCAGATCTCGAGGCGGGGTACGGTCTCGAGCCCGCCGACCTCGCACGCCGCACGATCCAGGCGGGTGCGGCGGGCCTCAACTTCGAAGACTCGGATCATCGGGGCTCCGGACCCCTCGTGGACGCCGCAAGGCAGGCGGAGCGCATTGCCGCGCTCAAGGAGTCGGCTCGAGCGGAGGGTGTGGACCTCGTCGTGAACGCTCGGGTCGATGTCCACCTTCGTGACGTGGGTCCCACCGGCGATCGCCTCGACGAGGCGGTGCGCCGAGCGCGCGCCTACCGGGAGGCCGGCGCCGATTGCATTTTCGTGCCGGGCGTCTCCGACGACGGGACGATCGGTGCTCTCGCGGGCGCGGTCCCTGCCCCGCTCAACGTGCTGGCCGTGCGCAAGACGCCTCCGCTTTCACGCTTACGCGAGCTAGGCGTCGCGCGGGTGACCTTGGGCGGAGGCCCGATGAAGGCGACGCTGGCGGCACTTCGGAACGCCGCGTTGCGACTCGCAGCCGATGGGGAATTCGCCGGTCTGACAGCGGCGCCCCGCGGCTGACCAGCCGCGCCGGCGTGGGTAGAGCTCCAAGTGCTCCCAGTGCTCCGTTCCGAAAGTCACTCGCGCCCTGGGCGGCTGCAAAGCGGCGCCGGACTGCGTCCTCAGTCGCTTACATGTGCCAGCACATGCGCGCTCCCTGCGTCCTTCCCCGGCTTGCTTTTCGCGCGCCGGGATCATCAAGCGACTTCCGGGACGGAGCACTAGCGCCGCGGGCCGCGGCTGATCACGAGGCTCACCTTCGCACCGGCGCGTAGCCGCCGACCCGGAGCCGGCGCCTGCGACACGACGCGACCCTTCCGCACGCTCGAGGAGTGGCGCTGCCGCACCGACCCGGTTGCGCAGCTCGCCCGCGAGATTGCGGCCCTGGCCGTCGAGAGGCTCTTTCCGCGCAGATTCGGCACCACGCAGCTTGGGGCTGGCGGTGGTGCGGCCGGGGGCGGCGGACTCGAGGGCGGGACCGGTGGAGGCGGCGACGGTGGTGCAGGAGGAGGGGGCGGAGGCCCCGGGGTGGGAGGGGGAGGAGGAGGCAAAGCGGGAGGGGGCGCGGCGCTGCACGTGTCGATCGTTGTCGTGGCGCCCGGTGAGTAGGGAACCGTGTAGTGGGCCGAGCGCCCGCAGGCGCCGGGCTCGGAAACTCCGATCTCGAGCTGGACCGGCGTTCCGGTGTCGGAATCCATGATCCACGTCTGCGTCGCGGCATTCGCGACCGTGGGGTCTGTACCGGGCGCGCAGTTCGATCCGGTGATTCCTCCCGACGCCTTGAGCTCGAAGAACCGCACGCAGACGCCGGCCGAGGCTCCGGCGACCGGGTTGCCGCTCGCGTCCTTCAGCAGCACGTCGACCCGATGCGTCTCGTGCTCGCTCGAGACGGACCCGCCGAGCAGGGGACCTGCAGCAGCCGCCGCCGCGCCGATCGGGACAGCAAGAACAAGCGCTGCCGCGATCGCAAAGGCGACCCTGCGATAAACCAATTTCTCCCTCAAGTGCCCCCTTGGTCGCATCCCCCGGATCGCCGGGACTCTATCCTGCCCGGGCTGCCCGGATGCGGTCGGGGCTGACTGGTCCGGGTGCTGGCCTCTCCCTCCTGATGACTGACCGAACGAACGCCTTCGACCCGCCCGACCTCCCGCTCCGCGCGACGTTGAAGCGGATGGTTCACAGACGGCTTGCGCACGAGCTCTCGCAGCTCGGTCGGTGGCTCACTCCCGTGCGCTCGTCCCGGCGGGACGTGGCCGCGGCGGGTACCTAAACCCATCCGTCCGGGCATGTCCCGATCCCTCCTGGAGCTGGCGAGTGGAGCCGAGGGGCGATTGACAAACGCGCCGGCGCGAGGCGGTGTCGTACTCGTGAACGGCGGCCAGAGCGCGGAGGTGCCCGGAACTTGGAGCGCCACGCTCGAGTGGCTAGTGCTGCGACTGGCTCCGCGCTGCCCCGACCTCGGCTTCCTGGAAGTGCGGTATCGGAGGAAATCGTGGCGGCGTCTCGACTCGTGCGTCGAGGACGCGGCGGCCGGACTTCGCGCCCTGCAAGGTCGTGGGGTCGAGCGCTGCGCTCTCGTCGGCTTCTCGATGGGCGGTGCGGTCTCGGTGCTTGCGGCGTCCGGTGACGCGGTTCGAGCAGTCCTCGGACTGGCGCCGTGGCTTCCCGAGGATCTGTCGTTCGAGCCTCTGCGCGGCAAGCGCTTCGCCGTGATTCACGGCTCGCTCGATCGCGGCGTGCCAGGAATCCCCGGCGTTACGCCCGCGAGCTCACGACGTGGTTTCGAGCGCGCACGTGCGAGCGGGGTGGCAGATGCTCACTACACGGTCGTTTCCGGCGGCTTGCACGGGACGGCTGTGCGTGCGCCGTGGGGTCTCGTGCGGCTCCCGCGGGCCTATGGCTGGGCGAATCTGGTCGCGCGTGAGCTGGAGCGGTTTCAGGCCTCGGGCTGAAGCCGGCGCCGTGCCAGTTGATCGGCGCCGGGGCGCTTGACGTCCCAGACGAGCCCCACCTTCTCCATCGCGCGGATCACCCACCAAGAGACGTCGAGCTGGTAGCGGTCGAGCCCGTGCCGGGCGGAGCTCGGGAAAGCGTGGTGGTTGTTGTGCCAGCCCTCGCCGAAGACGAGCAGGGCGACGAGCCAGTTGTTTCGCGACTCGTCGCGCGACCGATATGCCTGCCGGCCGAACATGTGGCAGATCGAGTTCACGCTGAAGGTCGCATGCTGGTAGAGGAAGATCCGGAGCAGTCCGCCCCAGACCATCGCCTCGACGCCGCGTTCCCACGTTCCTCCGACCAGGAAGCCCACGAGGAACGGTAAGCCGAGTGTGACCGCTACCCAGAGCAGGTAGAGCCGATCGATCGCGCGCACGAGCCGGTCGTCGTAGAGATCCCGGCCGTACTCGCGTCCGCGTTCCATGCCCTTCAGCGTGAAGAGCCAGCCGACGTGCGCGTGGCCGAAGCCCTTGAGGGCGCCGAGCACGCCTTCGCCGTGACCGGCGTGCGGAGAGTGCGGGTCTCCTTCGCGATCCGACAGCGCGTGATGCTTGCGGTGATC
>JACCTQ010000039.1 GCA_013812265.1 Actinomycetota bacterium | reverse complement strand
CTGCGCCGGTTCCGGTCGTCAGCCGCCCCGATCGCAGTGCTCGGCGTGGTCGGGACGTTCGCCACGGCGGGCCTCATGGCGGTGTTCGCGCACTACCTGTTCGGGTTCGACTGGATCACGGCCGGGCTCCTCGGCGCGGCACTCGCCCCCACCGATCCCGCCGTCATGTTCTCGGTTCTCGGAAACCGCGAGGTCGGCGGGCGCTCGGGGACGATCCTCGAGGGCGAGTCCGGTGCCAACGACCCGGTCGGGATCGCCCTCATGATCGGCCTGATCGAGTTTGCGACGCACGACGGCGCTTCGTACTGGGGGATCGTCACCGAGCTCTCGATCGAGATGGTCGTCGGCCTGGCCTTCGGCCTGGCCGGAGGGGCTGTGCTGCTCCCGCTCCTCCGCGTGCCGATGCCGAGCGAAGGCCTCTATCCGATCAGGGCGCTCGCTGCGGCCGGCGTTATCTACGGAGCGGCCACCGTGGCGCACGGATCAGGGTTCCTGGCGGTGTTCGTGGCAGGGCTCCTCATCGGGGACGTCCGAGCTCCCTACAAGGCCGAGATCGAGCGGTTCCACACCGCACTCGCGAGCCTCGCCGAGATCGCCGTCTTCGCCGCGCTCGGCCTGACGATCGACATCACGAATCTCGGCCAAGGGTCGCTCCTGGTGGACGGGATCCTGCTCGCGCTCCTGCTTGCCCTGGTCGCGCGCCCACTGGTCGTCGGGCCTCTCCTCCTCCCCTTCCGCATGCGTTTCGGCGAGCGCCTCTTCATCATGTGGGGCGGACTCAAGGGAGCGGTTCCCATTCTGCTTGCGACGTTCGTGCTGCTCGCCGGCGTGGACGACGCGGAGCGGATCTACAACATCGTCTTCATCGTGGTCGCGTTCTCGGTGATCGTGCAGGGAGCGAGCTTCCCGTTCGTCGGGGGCAAGCTCGGCGTTCCCATGCGGGACATCGAGCCGGAGCCATGGGATCTCTCGATCCGCTTGCGGCAGGAACCCGAGCGACAGCTCGAGCGATTCGTGGTCGGAGCACGGTCCCGCGCGAGAGGGAAGGCGATTCGCGATCTACCGATCGGCGAGAACTCGTGGATCAGTCTCGTCATCCAAGACGGTGAGCCGGTTCAGCCGCGCGGGTCGCACGTCTTCCAGATCGGAGACGAGGTACTGGTGCTCACAGAGCCGGAGGAACGTAGTGCGCTGCGACGTCTGTTCGCGGGGGAGCGCCCAGTCAAGGCGGGCGACCCGTGAGGCGCGCACTTCCCCTCGTCGCCATCGGAGCGCTCCTGGGCGTGACCTCCGGCGGGTCGACCACGCTGGACGGAGCGGCTCCTCGCCTCCTCGATCTCCGGGTCACGAACGGGGCAACTCCGTTCCAGGGGGACCGGCGCCTACTCGCCACGGTGAGCCCCAACGGCGACGGCTTCCGGGACGCCGCGGTCGTCCGGTTTCGACTCGCGGAACGCGCCAGGGTCACGATCGAGGCTATTCGCACGGACACGATCCGGGTCGGTCGGCCGGCCGATCAGGTGGTCTGGAGGACACGTCACGCGCTTGGCCCCGGCGAGCACCGCTTGAGGTGGAAGCCCACGGCCTCCACCCCGCCCCGCACGTACATCCTCCGGCTCACCGTCGTAGGAGAGGCCGGCACGCGGGTGTACGGCGCATATCGCCCCTCCGAGCGCACGCGCGTCGACGCGCCCGTCGTGCGCGTGCAGGGGATCGACGCGGGGTTCCCGCTCAGGAGCTACGCGCCCGGCGAGCGCGCCACGCTCTCTCTCGCCACCGACGCCCAGGCGCTTCAACTGCAGGTGTACGCCTACTCCACGACCGTGCGTCGGGGTGAACAGGACTTCAAGACGAGCGGCGTCGCCATGACCCCTCCGCTCCGCGTCGACTGGCGGGGACACCGCAGCAGGCCCGGCCGGCTGCGGCTGGTGCGGGCGGGCAACTGGCCGAGCGGCCTCTACTTCCTGCGCGCCGGCGCACCGGGACGGCGGGTGGGCTACGCGCCGTTCATCGTCCGGCCGAAGCGGCTGGGCACGCGCCGGGTCGCCGTCGTCCTGTCGACGAACACCTGGCAGGCGTACAACTTCCACGACGCAGGCGGCGACGGGTGGGGCGACAGCTGGTACGTGAGCGAGCGGATCAAGAGCATCGACCTCCGGCGCCCCTACCTGGACTTCGGGGTGCCGTTCCGCTTCCGCGACTGGGACCTGACCTTCATCGCCTGGCTGAACCGCACCGGAAAGCAGGTGGAGTTCCTCTCCGACGACGACCTCGAGCGGGTGGCGACCGGAGACCGCCTTGCGCGCACGTACGACCTGGTCGTCTTCCCCGGCCACGAGGAGTACGTCACCGACCGCGCCTTCGACATCGTCGAGCGGTACCGAAACCTCGGGGGAAACCTCATGTTCCTGTCCGCGAACAACTTCTTCTGGAATGTTCGCCGCGAAGGACATCGCCTCGTCCGGGTGAAGCGCTGGCGCATGCTCCGGCGCCCCGAGGCCGCGCTGGTCGGCGTCCAGTACGTCGGCTCGAACCACGGCGGACGCCAGGAGCCCTACCTGGTCACGGCCGCCGGCGCCGTGCCCTGGGCATTCTCGGGGACGGGCTTACGAGACGGAGATGCCTTCGGCGGACGCTACGGGATCGAGATCGACGCCCGTACCGCGGCCTCTCCGATGGGCACCCGGGTGCTGGCCACGATCCCCGAGCTCATGGGGAACCGTTCGGCGGAGATGACCTACTACGAGACGCGCTCGGGTGCCAAGGTGTTCGCTGCGGGCACGCTGAACTTCGCGGCGTCCCTCGACCGGACCGACGTCTCGCAGCTGCTCGAGAACGTGTGGGCGCGACTGAGCGCGCCGTGACGAGCTGCTGGATGCATCGAGCGGTTCCTCTAGTACGAAAAGAACCCTTGTCCGGTCTTGCGACCAAGGGTGCCCGCCTGCAGCATCCGGACCAGCCGCGGCGGTGGGGCCATTCTCGGCTCCCGAACCGCCTCCCATAGCCCTTCCGAGGCATGGACGTGCACGTCGACCCCGATCAGGTCGATGAGCGCGCACGGCCCGATGGGCCAGTTCGTTCCGTAGCGCATGGCGTCGTCGACCGCCTGCGGCGTGACCCCTGCCTCGTCGATCACGCGCACGCAGTCGTTCAGGAGCGGGATGAGTATCCGGTTCACGACGAACCCCGGGGTGTCGTTGCACGCGATGGGCCGTTTGCCCAGCCGCTCGGCGAACGCGAAGGCCGCTTCGAAGACGGCGTCGTCCGTGCGAGCCGTGCGCACGACCTCGACGAGCGCCAGCACCGGCGCAGGGTTGAAGAAGTGCATGCCGACCACGCGCTCGGGTCGATCGGTCGCCGCAGCGATCTCGGTTACGGAAAGTGCCGACGTGTTCGTCGCGAGGATCGCCTCGACGCGCACGGTCCGATCGAGCTCTGCGAAGAGGTCGCGCTTTGCGTCGAGCTCCTCGACGATCGCCTCGATCACGAGGTCGCAGTCGCGGAGATCCGAGACGTCCGTCGTAAGCGTGAGCCGCGCCAGCATCGCCTCCTTCTCGTCGTCGGTGAGCCGCCCCTTCTCTACTCCACGGGAGAGGTAGTGGTCGATCGTGGAGCGCCCGCGCTGGGTCAGCTCGGTCGTGACCTCGCGCCCTACCGTCTCGAGACCAGCCTGGACGCACAGCTGCGCGATCCCCGCTCCCATCGTCCCGAGGCCCACCACGCCGACGCGCCTGATCTCCACGGCCACGATGCTAGCGCCCGGAAGAAAACGACCTGCGCGAGCGAGGCAGATTCGGCTGACTCATGCGAGATCGGTGATTTCCGTCGAGCAGACCGACGCTCGGTGTTGCGCTGCAAGACCTGACCCCCCGAACCCCTAACCCGGCGATAGCGGCCAGCATACGGCCAGTCTCCTAGACTGACGCCGTGGCTGCAACCGCGGCGGAGCGACACCTCTTGGTCGGAGGGAACTGGGTTGCCACAGGCGACTGGATCGAGGTGCGCTCCCCGTACTCAGGCGACGTCGTGGGCCGGGTCGCCAAAGGAGGAGCCGGGGAGACGAGACGGGCAATCGACGCCGCCCAGCGTGCGCTCGAAGTTCCGCTCCCCGCCCACAAGCGCGCCGAGATTCTCGTACGGGTCGCCGGACAGCTCGGGCGGCGGCACGAGGAGGTCGCGCGCGTAATCTCGGACGAGGCGGGAAAGCCAATCAAAGCAGCCCGTATAGAGGCTAGACGGGCGATGTCCACCTACACCCTGGCGGCGGTCGAGGCGCGCAAGCTGGCGGGCGAGATGGTGCCGATGGATGCAACCCAGGCCGGCGAGGGGAAGCTCGCCTTCACGCTTCGCCGGCCGGTCGGCGTGGTGGGCGCGATCACCCCTTTCAACTTCCCGCTGAACCTCGTCGCCCACAAGCTGGCACCGGCGCTCGCCGCAGGCTGTCCCGTGGTGTTGAAACCCGCCGTGCAGACGCCCTTTTCGGCGCTTCTGCTCGCTGAGATCGAGCTCGAAGCGGGGCTTCCAGCCGGCTGGCTGAGCGTCGTGGTCGGCCCCTCCTCCGAGATCGGCGACGTTCTCGTCGAGGACGAGCGTGTGCAAGCGCTCACGTTCACGGGCTCCGAGCGGGTCGGCTGGGCGCTCCGCGAGCGAGCTCCCCGAAAGCGCGTGCTCCTCGAGCTCGGCAATTCGACGCCGGCGATCGTCGACGGGCACGCCGATGTGGAGGCAGCCGCGGCCAAACTCGCGGCGAACGCCTTCTCCTTCGCCGGACAGAGCTGCATCTCCGTGCAACGGATCTACGTCGAACGAAGGGTCTACAACGGGTTCCTCGACTCCTTTCTCGGACACGTTGGCGAGCTCGTCGTAGGCGATCCGGCCGACGAGCAGACCGATGTCGGCCCGGTTATCGACGAAACCGCGCGGAAGCGCATCCTGGCCTGGCTGGAGCAGGCACGTCAGGCGGGAGCGCGCATACTCGTGGGCGGTGATCTGGACGGCGAGCTCATTCGGCCGACGGTCGTCGTAGACGCCGGCCCGGAGCTCAGGGTCAATTGCGAAGAGGTGTTCGGACCGGTTTGTACAGTGACCCCGGTCGACACGCTCGATGAGGCGATCGCGCTTGCAAACGGCACGCGCTACGGACTCCAAGCGGGGATCTTCACGAACCACCTCGATGTGGCCATGCGGGCGGCCCGAGAACTCGACTTCGGCGGCGTGACGGTGAACGAAGCGCCGACTTTCCGTGCCGACCAGATGCCTTACGGCGGCGTCAAAGCCTCGGGCAACACACGTGAAGGCCCCGCGTACGCTATTCGCGAGCTCACGGAAGAGCGCATCGTCGTGCTTCAGCTCTAGGGGCCTGGAGCTCGCTGTTAGACTCGCGCCCGTCGGATGGGCCGCATGTCGAACCCCTTTGGGCGCTTTCGACGCCCCCCGGTCACGTTTCAGCAGGACGTACCCCAGCCAACCGTCGAGGGCCGCGGGGAATGGTCTGCCGACGGCCCCGCACTCCTTCGGCCTCGCCCTTTGCCAATGCCGACTCCGGGGCACCTTCGGCGCGAGCGCAGGGCACTCGTCCGCCTGCGCGAGGAGCGCATTCGCGATCTCGGCGGCCTCATGCTGGAGATGTATCGGCGTGATCACTTCAGACAGGATCTCGTCGTTGATCACTGCACCGAGCTCACGGAGCTGGAGCGCAGGTTGCACGAGCTCGACTCGCTGCTCGCAACAACCGCAGTCGGGCGCAGCATGGGGGGAGCTGCGCGCTGCGTCTGCGGCGCGCCGATCATCTGGGGCTCGCACTTCTGTGCCAACTGCGGACGACCCGTCGGCGACGCACCCGTGGTGGTGTGCTCCCAGTGCGACAGACCGCTACCCGCCGAGGCGCACTTCTGCGCGCACTGCGGCAGCCGCGTCGAGGTTGCCGAGTCGCCGGACACTTCGGCTCGGCCAATCGGTGAGGCGTCTCCAGACTCCGCCGAACCGGAGCGGCAGCCGAAGCACCCGGTGGATTCGATCGAGCGCTGAATGAGCGCGGCGCCGGCTTCGCCCGGAGATCGCGTGCGCAGCGCGCCGGCCGACGGCGGCCAAGCGCCGGCGCCCCCGATCGAGGCCGGAGCGGGCGGCTGCCCTCGCTGCGGCACGACCTTTGCCCCGCTCCAGGAGTACTGCCTCGAGTGCGGCCTGCGCCTGCCGCGCGGGCGAGGAGTGGTCACGCACCTCGGAACGGCCTGGCGGCGGAGGCTTCGCTGGTATCCGGGAGACTGGCTCTGGCCCGCGCTCCTGTTCCTTGTGATCGCGGCACTCGGAGCCACGGTCGCCATCCTCTCCAGCACCCGGGACGAGGGGCCGAAGACCCTGGTCGCCATCCCGCCTCCCGCGCAGCCTCCACTAACGAGCTCCGTTGGCTCAACCCCGGCCACCGTTCCCACCACACCCACCGAAACCGGAGCTGCGCCGCCGCCACCACCACCCCCGGCTCCGAAGCCGCCGAGCCCGCCGGCCCCGCCCGCAGCTCCGGTCGAATGGCCGGCCGGCCAAAGCGGGTATACGGTCGTTCTCGCCTCGGTGCCGACAAAGGACGGCCGAGCGGCGGGGGAAGAGCAAGCAGAACGGGCGATCGACGCCGGCCTGACGGATGTCGGTGTCCTCGAATCGTCCTCGTACTCCAGCCTGCACCCTGGGTACTACGTGGTCTTCACGGGCGTTCGGGACTCTTTCACGGGCACCCAGGCCGACATCGAGCGCGCGCGTGCGAGCGGCTACCCCAAGGCATACCAGCGGCAGATCACCCCTTGAGCCTTTTCGGGGCGGCAGTTTGTGACAGGCGGGGAAGTCGTTAGACTCGGCTGTGTGGCCGTTGGCACCCGGAACATTAATGGCCACTTAACAATGTTTTGCGGGCGATTAACCGCGCAGACGCGATACTAGATGCACGGAGCAACAGGGGAGCTGCAAGCCTGCATGTATCAGTATTCCCGGGCGATCTATCGCTCGATCAAGGACCTGATTGATCCGTACGTCGACGACGTGCAGAGACTGGAGTCGCGGCAAGCCGTGCTTTCAGCCTGCGAAGGGACGATGGAGCGGCTCGCGAGGGATCCTCACTACTTCGCGACGCCCGACCGAACGCTCTTTCAAGACATTCGTCGATACTTCCCGATTACAGCTCAGGCCCAGGTCGCCTGGGCCGTACGTGAAGGAGTCGGCGCAGCGGTCACCTTCATCGAGGAACAGATCGATGCCGGCGCGCTCGACGGGGGTATCTCGCGCTGTCGCGCGACGACGCGCAAGGGAAAGCCGTGCCAGCGCACGCCGCTTCCCGATCGCGACTACTGCCCGTCCCACCAACACCTGGAACAAGAACCCGTAGCCGCCTGACGCGTCTGGCCGGCTGCTGCTGCCGCCTGGCGCCCCTGAGCGCAGGCGGCACTCCGGGGTCGTGCTCGAAGCCCTGTCCTTTCCGGCCGCACACGCTCAGGAACGCCCCAGAAACGTCAGGGGTGTTTTTGCTGATCCACACGGCCGCCACCAAACTCCGTGGCTATTTGCGGAAAATGCGCCTAGTTCCGCCCCGCCTCAGACTCAACCCGGCTGACCCCGCGTAGACTCGCAAGGAGGCGTCTCCGTGGCAAGCTGTGGAGCACTCTAAGGGAATCCCATGTCGCACGACACCGACAAGCTGATCCGCCAGCTCTCGCTCGTCGCTTTCCTCATGGCCGAGCGACGGCCGCTGACCGCCCGCGACGTGAAGGGCAGCGTCGAGGGCTACTCGGAGATGTCGGACGAAGCGTTCGCCCGCCGTTTCTACTCGGACCGCGCAGAGCTGCACGCGCTCGGCGTGCCGCTCCACTCGCAGCGGGACGAGTTCACGGGCGAGGAGCTCTACACGCTGCGGTCGGAGCAGTACTTCCTGCCGCCCCTCGAGCTCTCCGACGACGAGTTGGCTGCGCTTCAGACCTGCTTCTATCTCCTCGAGGGGAAGTTCGCCTACGCCGAGCCGCTCCGCCTGGCACTCCAGAACCTCGCGCTCGGCCGGCCCGGCTTCGCGCCGGCGCCCACGCGGACGGCGGTGCGCGTGGAGGTCAGCGACCCCGACTACTCAGCGGAGATACCCGGACGCCTCGGCAAGCTCGAAGCAGCGATCTCCAAGCAGCGCACGATCCGCTTCTCATACTGGTCGATCGCTCGCGACGACGTCGCGGAGCGCTCGTTGAACCCATACGCCCTCATCTCGGACAACGGAGTCTGGTACGTCGTCGGCCACGACCTCGACCGACAGGACGAGCGCACCTTCAGAGTTTCCCGGATGCGCAGTGACATCCGCTTCGCAACGCGTCGGGAGCGCGACTTCAGGATCCCCGCCGGCTTCGACGTCGAGCGCTACCGCGGCCGGCCGGCATGGCAGATCGGCGAGATCGCAGGAGAGGCATGCATCGAGGTCGGCGGTGACACAGCGTGGTGGGTCGAGCGCGTCTACGGGCGGCGCGGCCACGTGGAGGACGGGGTCTTCACGACGCCCTACGCGACACTGGGGCCGCTCGCGGCGTGGGTGCTACGCCAGGATGGACGCGCGCTCCCGCTCGAGCCCGAGCAGCTCCGTGCGGAGGTCTCCCGCAGTCTCGACGCCATCCAGGCGACACACGAAGGAGACCCGGCGGAGCCCGCCGCCGAAAAGGAGCTCGACCTGACCGACGCTCCGGCGGAGCGCCCGGCGAGTCCAGTCGCACCGGAGCGCTTCGCCGTTCTGCAGGCCCTCCTTGCCTACCTGCTGATGCGCTGCGGAGATGACAAGCAGGCGATCATCGACGCCGAGGACCTCGTCCAGCGCTTCACGATCCCGCGCGAGTCACTCGAGGAGCATCTTTCCCTCCTCAATCTCGTCAACTTCGGCGGCGGCTGCTATGCGGTGTACGCCGAGCTGCAGGGCGACAAGGTTCGGGTCGACAAGGAGCTCTTCGGGGACACGTTCCGGTCACCGCCCCGGCTGACGCCGCTGGAGGCCCGCGCAATCCGCCTCGCGCTCGAGTTCGTCGGACCCATGATCGCGGCCGACGCGCATACGCCGCTGGAGCGCGTGCGGCGAAAACTCGAGGAGACGTTCGGGGAGTTCGAGCTGGCACAGACGCCCTCGCCCAGCGGCGGCAACGAGGAGGAGCAGTTGATCGCGACGATCACGGATGGCATTCGGCAGCGCCGGCTGATCGAGCTCGAGTACCAGAAGGAGGGAGACGAGGCACCGTCCGCTCGCATCGTGGAGCCCTACGAGCTCGAGCGGCGGCTGCCCCACTGGTACGTCCATACCTGGGACCGGACGAGCGGCGGCGAGCGAAGCTTTCGGCTCGACCGGATGCGGAGCGCCTCTCTGACCGCTGACACCTTCGACGGGCGGCAGCAGTTCGAGCCGCGGGGGCTCCGCGACGCCCGGCCCGCGCGCATCTGGTACTCGCCGACGGTTGCTCGCTGGCGCGTCGAGCGCGGCGACGCTCGGCCGTTGGTGGACGGCGCGGCGGTGTCCGAGACGGCCGTCGGCAGCACCGACTGGCTCGTGGGCGAGATCTTCTCGTACCGGGGTGAAGCAGTCGTGCTCGAGCCGGGCGACCTGCGGGCACGGATTGCCGAGCGTGCCGGCGAGCTGGCGGGCGAGCTCGAACGCCCCGCCATCACGACGTAGATGGTTGATTTCGAGTGCTAGCGATCGGCGTCGCGCTCTGCGATCCGAGCAAGCGCCCACTGCGCGTGCTCGCGGACGAGCGCGTCGTCGTCGTCCAGGAGCAGCTCGACCGCCTCTTGCTCCCGTGGGCCCCCGACGTTTCCGGCGGCGACCAGAGCGTTCCGACGTAGATAGCGCGGATCGTTCTTGGGCACGTAGAGGCGGTCGTACCGGCGCCTGAGCTCGTCCCCGTCGGAGAGCAGCCAGTCCACGAGCGAGACGTGGGGCTCGGCTCCGGCGGGAGGCGCCGTGCCGGCGCGCCGTTTCTCGATGCCGCGGTTCCAGGGGCACACGTCCTGGCAGATGTCGCACCCGTACACCTGGTCGCCAAGCGGAACTCGGTATTGCTCCGGGATCGCCGCCGGCGCCTGCGTCCAGTACGAGAGGCACTTGGTCGCATCGAGGGTGCCGGGCTCGTCGAGCGCGTTCGTCGGGCACGCGTCGATGCAGAGGGTGCACGAGCCGCAGCTCAGCGCGAGCGGCGCGGTTGACTCGAGCTCGACTTCCGTGACGAGCGTCCCGAGGACGACCCAGGAGCCGTGGCGCCGCGTGATGAGCATGGTGTTCTTCCCGTAGAACCCCACGCCGGATCGGGCTGCTCCTTCACGATCGACGTGTTGGTTTGCGTCCACGAGCACGCGGTAGCAGCCGCCCAGACGGCGGCCGAGCGCGTCGAGCTTCTCCCGGAGATCTGCGTAGCGGTCGCTCCACGTGTACCGGGGCAGCCGGCCGACGCCGCGGGCGGGCGGGTCTGCGGGCGCGTAGTAGCAGAGAGCCGCCGAGACGACGGTGCGAGCCCCGGAAAGCAATGACTCGGGATGGCAGGAGACCTCGGGCTGCGCCATGGTGAAACGCATGTCGGCAAAGAGCCCCCGCTCCCTGCGCTCGCGAATGTGCCGCTCGGTCTCGGCGTACGGCTCGGCCGGGGCCGCACCGAGAACGTCGATACCGAGCTCCTCGGCGAGCCGGTTAAGCTCAGCGGCAGTCACACGTCCAAGTGTGCCTGGGCCTGAAGGAGATCGCGTGCGAACGAAGCGAAGCCGCAAACCAGACCCGTGGAAAGTGCGAAGCACTTTCCACGGATAATGAAAGCGATTCGGATCCACGAAGACGGCGGGCCCGAGGTTCTCAGGTACGAGGACGCGCCCGATCCGTCGCCCGCGCCCGGTGAGGTCCTCGTCCGGCTGCGAGCGGCGTCTCTGAACCACCTCGACCTCTGGATTCGCAAGGGTCTGCCTTCCGTTCCGAAGCCCCGGATCCTCGGAGCCGACGGCGCCGGGGTGGTCGAGCACGTGGGCGATGCCGTGTACGGCTTCGAGCGCGGACAGCCGGTGGTGATCAACCCCGGCGTGGAGCACGACGGTCGCATTCTCGTCATCGGCGAGCACTCGGACGGCACGCACGCCGAGCTCATCGCGGTACCGGCCGGGAACGTCTACCCCCTGCCCGAGCGCCTCGGCTTCGAGGAGGCGGCCGCGTTTCCCCTCGTCTTCGAGACCGCTTACAGGATGCTCGTCACGAAGGCACGGCTCGCCAAGGGCGAGTGGGTTCTCGTCTGGGGAATCGGAAGCGGAGTCGCGACCGCGGCCCTCCAAATCGCGAACGCCGTGGGCGCGCGCACGATCGTCACGTCGTCGAGTACGGCCAAGCTCGAGCGGTCGCGAGTGCTTGGTGCGGAGATCACGGTCGACCACTCGAATGCGGACGTCGCAGCGGCGGTCAAGGAGGCCACCGGGGGGCGGGGCGCCGACGTGGTTGTGGAACACGTCGGCGAGGCTACGTGGAAGACGTCGCTCCAAGTTGCCGCGCAGGGTGGCCGCATCGTGGTGTGTGGAGCCACTACGGGACCCAATCCCCCGGCAGCGCTGCACCGCGTTTGGTGGAAGGAGTTGACGATCTTCGGCTCGACCATGGGCACGAAGGCCGACTTCGAGGCCGTCTCTACGACCTCGTCGCCCAAGGCCGCGTGCACCCGGTCGTCGACAGCGTGTTTCCGCTTTCCGAAGCTCGCGCAGCCCACGAGCGGCTGGAGTCGGGAGCTCAGCTCGGGAAGATCGTCCTGCGGATGGGCAGGTAGCGTCGCGGCCGCAGGATCGCACCGTCTCGTGGCCTGACCATGGCCCCACGTGCGCCGAAGTCCTCCCGAGAAAGGCTGCCGACGAGCGCCTGTGCCTCACGCCCGCGATCGCCGACGGGCGAGCCTTGCCCCACGGATCGCAGCGGAACGAGCCGCCCTCGGAGCCACGACCCGTCACTCCGCAGCGTGACGGCAACGGTCGCGCTGATCCCGAGCACCCCGGAGCGCGAGAAGGTCCCGTACCCCACGAAGTTGCCGAGGCTGTACACGATCAGCCGGCCGCGGTACCACTCCATGCCGCGCAGTACGTGCGGGCCGTGGCCGACGACGAGGTCGGCGCCGGCGTCGACAACGGCGCGGGCGAACCGCATCGGATCACCACGAGCTTCGCCGAGATATGTCTCGGGACCGGGCCGCACGTGGGTCATCGAGGCGCCTTCAGCGCCGGCATGCATCGTCACGACGACGAGCTCGGACTGGCGGGCCGCGCGCCGAACGAGGACTCTCGCCGCGTCCACGTCGGTCAGGCTCTGCGCCCACGGATACGGCGCGAATCCCAGCACCGCAACGCGCGTCCGGCCGACCCGTTGAAACGCGACCTCGCCAGGACGGCCGGTATGCGCGAGGCCGTACCTGTCGAGAGCGGCGACGGTTTCGGCCAGGCCCTGCTCGCCGAAATCGTAACTGTGGTTGTTCGCGAGATTCATGACCGTGAAACCCGCGCGCTCGAGCGTGCGGGCGTACGACGGCGGCGTCCGGAACGCAAAGCAGTTGTCGCTTCCGCTGCCGCACTTCGAGGCGCCGCGAGCGGTCAACGCCTGCTCGAGATTGCCCAGGACGATGTCGCCGGTGAGGTGGCGGCGAACGCCGGCGAACAGGTCCGTGCCGTCCTCCGGCGGGAGGCTGCCCATACCGCCGAGCGCGACGTCCCCGGTTGCCACGATCGTCACGCGCCGGGCCGCTTGCACGGAGGACGGGGCCGCGTGTGCCGGGTCTACCTCGGCGCGCGCTTCGGGGCCTTCGGCGCGCGCGGCCGCAAAGGGTGGGAGGCCCGCGACGATCGCGCCGATGGCGGCGTACGCGGCCAGCAGGGCCGCAACACAGATGACGCGGCTGCGCAGAGCGCTCGGTCGCACGGCGTCCGCGAGGTCGTGGCTCGCGTGGTGAGGCGCTCGCGGGACGGTCCCGGACACACCGCCCCGTTCCGCGGACGCAATCCCATTCCTGCCGCTCGGGGAAGAATTCCACCACGCCGGCCGTCCTGGTTCGAAAGACTACGAGCCGCGCGCGGCTCGGGACTCAGCTCTAGCCGAAGCCGAGGATGAACTTCGCATCCTCGGACATGCGGTCGGGAGTCCAGGGCGGATCCCAGGTCAGCTCCACCTCGACATCCTCGACACCGGGGACGGCGGCAGCCGCATCGTGGATTCCCTCCTGGATCATGGGACCGGCGGGGCAGCCCATCGACGTCAGGCTGTGCAAAACCTTCACCTTCGGCCCGTCGATCTCGACGTCGTACATGAGCCCGAGCTCCACGATGTCCATGCCGAGCTCGGGATCCTCGACGCCCCGCAGGGCTTCGACCACGTCTTCTTTCGTCGGCATGGAGCCATCGTAGTCGAAGCCGTCGGGCACGCCTCCCCGAAGCGGGGCCATTCCCCGACGTGCGTGCGCCGCGGCGCACCGCCCGCGGCCGACCATACTTGCTTCGGTGGAAGCGGCTCTTGAAGCCAGAGCGCTGGTCAAGGTTTACGCCGATGGAACTCGGGCGCTCGATGCTGTTCAACTCGATGTGCCGGCCGGCTCGTTCTTCGGCCTCCTCGGACCCAACGGCGCCGGAAAGACGACGTTGATCGGCGCCGCCTCGGGCCTGGTTCGGGTTCAGGCGCGACAGCTTTTCGTTTTCGGCTGCGACGTGGCCTCCGATCTGCGTGCCCGCCTGCTGCTGGGAGTCGCGCCGCAAGAAATCCACCTCGATCGGTTCTTGACCGCCCGTGAAGTGCTGGTCTACCACGGACGCTACTTCGGCCTGGCGAAGGACGACGCAGGTGACCGGGCGGACGAGTTGCTCGCCGCATTCGATCTGCAGGCGAAGGCGCATACACGACCCAACCGGCTCTCGGGCGGCATGCGTCGCCGTCTTCTCGTCGCCCGTGCCCTCGTCCATCGCCCACAGCTGCTTCTTCTCGACGAGCCGACCGCCGGGGTCGACGTCGAGCTTCGTCACGAGCTTTGGGACTACCTCCGCGGCCTGCATACCGGCGGACTGACTGTCCTTCTGACTACGCATTACATGGAGGAGGCGGAATCTCTCTGCGAGCGCGTCGCCTTCCTCGGTAACGGTCGCGTCGTAGCCGAAGGCACTCCACAGGAGTTGATACATCGCTTCGACGCCGACCGCCTCGAGACGGCTTATCTGCGGGCTACGCGAGCATGATGCCGAACGAGCTGCGAACCGCCCAGCGGCGAGGGTCGCTCGCTCTGGCAGGACGAGAGTCTCGGCGCGTGCTCGCCCTCTGGTCGCAGACTCTGCTCCCGCCGGTACTTACCGGCTGTCTGTTTCTGGCTGTCTTCGGGGGAGCGCTGGCCGACAGGATCGGGCCGGTCGAGGGTGTGCCGTACCTCGACTTCATTCTGCCGGGATTGCTCATCGTCACAGTTGCCGGACAGGCATTCTCGAACAACTCCACGAGCCTCTACCAGGCGAAAAGCGAGGGCTACATCGACGACCTCTTGACGAGCCCGCTGCGCCCCTCCCAGCTCGCGTTCGGCTACATGGTGGGCGGCCTGCTCCGAGGGCTGCTTGCGGCCCTGGCGATCACCCTCGCCGCCATGCCTTTCACGGGCGGCATCGAGCGACCCGAAATCCTCGCCGGGACTCTCGTCCTGACGGGCATCCTGTTCGCCGCACTCGGTGTCCTGACCGGGATCTGGGCTGACACGTTCGATCAACATGCTTCAGTTGCGAACGTGGTCGTGACACCGCTCGCGCTTCTCGGCGGCGTCTTCTACTCCGTGGACTCCTTGTCCGAGCCCTGGGCGACCCTTACACGAATCGATCCCCTCCTTTACCTCGTAGACACGACTCGGGCCGGAGTCTCCGGGACGAGCGCGACGCACATCGCCGTCTCGTTGCTCGTCGCATCCGCGATCACAGCGTCACTGTTCGTTGGCTTGACCGCTTTGCTCGCAAGAGGCTGGCGGCTGAAGCCTTGACCCACGAGCTTCTGTGCCGCGGCGGATTACTACAGGCGAACTTCCTCGCGGCGCTCGCGCGCGAAGAAGTGGATGCCGTCCACGAAGCGAACCCAGTTACAGCGCGTGCACATGACCAGCGAGTGCGTCCGTGCGCTGTCGGCGAGGAACCGGACGCCGCGAAGCAGATCGCCGTTCGAGACTCCCGTCGCGACCACGATCGCCTCGCCCGGCGCGAGGTCCTCGCTCGTGAACACCCGCTCGATGTCCTCGAGCCCGTGCTCGCGCGCCTCCTCGATCTCTCGCCGCGTCGTGGGCCAGAACTGCGCTTGCAGCTCTCCACCCAGGCACCGCAGCGCCGCGGCGGAGACGACCGCCTGGCGGGAGCCGCCGATTCCGATCGCGAGATGGTCGTTCGTTCCCCGGATCGCGGCCGAGATCGACGCCGTCACGTCGCCGTCCGGGATCAGCTTGATGCGAGCGCCCGCGGCACGGATCTCCTCGATCAGGTCGTGGTGACGCGGCCGGTCGAGCACGATCGTCGTGACGTCACTGACGGTGCGGCCGTACGAGGCAGCAATCGCCTGGATGTTCTCAGCGATGGGCCGGCGAAGGTCGATCTGTCCCCGCGCCGTCGGGCCCACCGCCATCTTGCGCATGTACATGTCGGGCAAGGTCTGGATCGAGCCGCGGTCACCGACTGCGATCATCGACATCGCGCCGCTCCCACCCCGGGCGACGACCCCCATGCCCTCGAGAGGGTCGAGAGCCAGGTCGACAGGCGTCCCGCCCGCACCGATGTGCCGGCCGACGCCGAGGGGCCCGTCGTCGTCGCCCGAGCCGATCACGATCCGACCGTCGATCGGTAGGAGCTCGAGCGCCTCGTGCATTCCCGAGGTCGCCGCCTCGTGCGCGGCTACCTCATCGGCTCGCCCGAGCCAGCGCGCGCCTGCATGCGCGGCGCGCTCCGTCGACCGGGCGTACAGCTCGCAATGACAGTACGCCGCCGGTGTCGGCTCGTGGTCTATCGGGTCGGAGACGGCTTGAGTCACGATGCGACCGTAGCGAACTGCTCGGCCCTCGCGAGCACCAGCTCCATCACCTCGCCGATCGCCCGGTCGAAGCTCGTGTTCTCGATCACCGGTACGTCCAGGCGACGGGCGCGCTCGACGATGTGCTCTTGAATCAAACGGATGTCGGGGAAGGCGTCCAGGTACTTCTCGAGTGGCCTGACCCCGTCGGAAGCGGCATCGCGGCTCCAGAAGTGGGCCGCGTGCTCCTCCCGGCTGTCGATCGCCAGTACGCACTGAACCACGAGCGCCCCGTCGATCGAGGGCGGAACGAAGCCCGGAACGAGGTGCACACCTTCGAGCACCATCGAGAAGCCCTCTTCCAGGGCACGTTCGATCGACGCTCGTACGCCCACGAGCACGTTCCGCGCCTGGTCGAGAAAGCCGCCCAGCACGTCCCGCTCGCCCTCGTTCGACTCGAGATGGCGGCCGGCCTCGAAGCTCGAGTAATGGATCGACGGCATGAACTCGGCCGAGAAGAATGCGCGCATCGTCTGGCGGATGAAATCGGTCGAGGTCACGCGAGTAATTCCCAGGCGGTAGGCCGCCTCCGTAGCGACAGTCGATTTCCCGGTTCCCGTTCCTCCGCCCACCAGGAGAAGAATGGGGATATCGAGTTCCTGGAGCTGGCGGTAGCGGCGTAGCCGGTCGACCGCATCGGTCCCCGCTTCGACGCCGAGCACGCCCATGGCGAGCGTCCGCAGGCGATCGAGGTCGATCGGCTTGTCGCCGCTTCGAGTGAGCTCGATCTCGACCCCTCGGGCCAGCTCGTACGCGCGATCGAAGGAAACACCTGCGGCCGTCAGTGCCCGCGCCATGAGCCCCTTCGAATACGGAAGCGCATCATCGCCGCCGAGCGGCAGTGGATCCCTGTGTCTGGGATGCGTCATCGACGGACCGTCTTCAGCTGTGTGGCTGTCACCGCCAGCTGTTCGAGGATCTCGTCGAGATCCGGCTGATCGCGCAGAGGCAGCAGGTCGTTGTCCGAGAAGACCACGTCGATTCCCCGCTCAGCACCCGCCTCGGCGACGACGTCGATTGCCGCGCCCTTGATCTCGGTCACGAAGACGTCCGCGTCCCCGGCACGCTCCAGGTCCTGCCCAAGCGCGTCGCGGCGCGAAAGGTTGCCGGAAACGAGCACCACCTCAGCGCCGTGCTCCGCGCGTAGGTGCTCCGCTTGGCGGTCGTGGATCGGCTCGGGGGCGGTGGTGAAGAAGGCGACGCGGCGACCGGCCACCGGGGCCGCGGGCCGTGGCCTGAGGACGGAGGCGACCACGTCGATGCCCGGCTTGACAGCGCGGATCGCGTCGCGAAGCTCCGACCACGGCGTGCCCTCCTCGGCCATCGTCACGACCACGAGGTCCGAGGTAAGGATGCGGTAAGCGTTGAGGTAGCCCGTCATCACGGCGGCGTCCTGATGCGCACCCACGACGAGAATCCGGCGGTCGGTAGCGATCGGCGGGAGCGAGGCTCCACTGCCGTCGAAGAGGACGAGGTCCGGCCCTCGCGCTGCCGCGAGCTTCGCGCCGGCGTCGACGTTGGAGTCGAACGTCGCTCCGGCCATGCCGCCGCCGCAGCGGCGGCAACCAACGGTCGCGACACCTGCGACCGCGGCGATCTCTAGATAATCCGAGGCGGCGTGCCGCCCCTGGCGAGAAAGCTCTAGCAGCTGCTCGACGGTCGGCGACCCCTCGGCCACCTGCGGCTCCGGGGGTCCACCCCGCCCCATCGAGACGACGACGACGTCGCGAGTCTCCGACAGGCGGCGCGCCACGTAGCCGGTCGTCGTCGTCTTCCCGACCCGCTTACCGGTACCGACGATGCCGAGCGACGGCAAGCGAAACGGCTCGAGCGGCGGTGGATCGAAGCGGAAGTCGGCGCCGATGTAGGGCACCCCGTGGGCGAGCACCCGGCTCGCGAGCGCAAGCCGATCGCGCGGCCCGAGCACCGGCTCGTCCGAGAGGTCGACGACGGCATCGGGTTGCAGCTCGGCCAGCGCCGCGTCGAGGTTCCGGACGACAGGGACACCGTAGTCCTCGCCGCCGTGCAGCTTCTCCGTGCCACCCAGCATCAGAGCCGCGGCGAAGTCGTACGGGAGCGCCTCGAGCGCGTCGCGGATCACGGGCGCGTAGTGCTCGCCGTCAATCAGTGCCAGCGCTCGAGTCATCTTCGGGTCGTCACCTCGTTGTCGATCCGGGCCGTGTGCTTCTCGAACGCGAGCGTGTCGGTCGAGAACTGGATGATCTGCTCCTGCCCGTGGAACGGGTATTTACGCCAGATGCGCACCGAGCTCTCATCTGTCTCGACGACGTTGTAACAGGGGCGAGTGTTGCCCCGCAGGCGGAGTGACGAGACGGTGCCCGTGTTGACGACGAAGAGGTTCTCCAGCCGCCACGCGTACGGAACGTGCTTATGGCCCGACAGCACCAGGTTGACTCCGGCGCGCTGAAGGCACTCGATCGCGTCGCCGGCGTCGTACACGATGTTGCGCTCGCGGCCGGTACCGGGCACGGGCAGAAGGTGGTGGTGCAGGACGAACACGCGCAAGTCGGCCGGAACTGCGAACTGCTCCTCGATCCACCCGTAGCGCCCACGGCCGATCTGACCATGGTCGAGGTCGGGCTCGGTGGAGTCGACCGCCACCACCGTTACGCCGTGCAGGCGGAGCACCGAGCTCCGCTCCCCGAACAGCTGCTCGAAGTGGACGTACCCCACGTTCCGCGAGTCGTGGTTGCCGGGAACGACCACGAGGGCGTCGCATTCGATGCGGTCGAGATACGTCTTTGCCTGCATGTACTCCTGCTTGAACCCGAAGGTGGTGAGGTCGCCCGAGCAAACCACCAGGTCCGGTCCGAGCTCGTTGATCTCGCGTATCGCGCGCTCGAGGAGGTTCGGCACGAAGTAGGGCCCTCCACAATGGAGGTCGGAAATGTGAGCGATCCGAAAGACGCCGTTCCCCTTTCCCGGCACGGCTCAAGTCTAAAGCTCGCTCATACCGAAGCTTGTGCCGTCGACCGGCACTGAATGACGCAAGGACGCGCACCCGACGAGGAAGCCTCTTCTGAAGGAGCTCTCAGAAGGGACTGAACGGTGAAGCTCCTGCCGCGAAGACGTGAAAAGCGGTGCAGGAAGATCTCCAGAGGGTGTGGAAAGACCACTCGGCCGGGCGACGTCGGGACCGGTTGCTATGCTGGCCCTCAGTGACAAAAGAAATGCCTGATTTCCAGGCTTATTGTGGAACATCACCACCTCGCTTCGCGCACGACGTCGAGTTGGAGTGCGCGAAGATCCTGGACTACTACGGCGTCCCCTGGGACTACGAGCCGAGTAGCTTCGTGCTCGAGCGGGACGCCGACGGACGCGTGGTCAAGGCTTTCGCCCCGGACTTCTATCTGCCGGAGCAGGACCTCTACGTCGAGGTGACGGTGATGAAGCAGTCGCTCGTGACCCGGAAGAACCGCAAGCTACGGCGCCTGCGAGAGCTGCACCCGGAGATCCGCATCAAGCTCTTCTACAAGCGCGACGTCGAGCGCCTGGCCCAGCGATATCACCTCGAGCTCGCGTCCTAGGGCGCGAGTGACTTTCGGGAGGGAGCACTAGAAATGCCTCGTCAAGGGCGAGGGCGACGTTCCGGCGCCGTGTTGAGGCCGCCACCCCGCGCGCAGAGATCTCCGATCGACCAGCTCGTAGCACCGCTGCTCGATGAGCGGGTCGGCGACGTGTACATCTCGGCCGGCGAGATCCGCCGCCGGGTTGGTGAGCTCGGTGAGCAGATCGCGGTCGACTACGACGGGAGAGAACCGCTGCTAGTCGCGTCGCTGAAGGCAAGCCTCGTCTTCCTGACCGACCTTTCGCGCGCGATTGGGATTCCGCATCACGTGGAGTTCGTGGAGCTCGCCGGCTACAACGGCGCCCCAACGGGCGGTCACAACGCGATCCGGCTGCTCAAGGATCTCGACGTGGAGATCGAGGACCGCGACGTGCTGATCGTCGAGGACGTGATCGACACGGGTCTCACGCTCCGCTATCTGGTGAAGACGCTGGCGCTGCGGCAGCCGCGCTCGCTCGCAGCGGCGACCCTGCTCGATCGGCCGTACCGCCGCCTGGTCGGCGATCTACCGGTGCGTTACGTCGGCTTCGTGGTGCCGGACGAGCTCTTCGTCGGTTACGGATTCGACCTCGACGAGCGCTTCCGGAACCTGCCCGACCTGCACGTGCTACGCGCGGCGTAGATCGTCTCCGGCCGCCCGATGGCCTTTCTGTGTACTCCGAAGCCAGACTGAAGTCTGGCACCGGACTGCTGTTCCGATGGGCTACCTGTGACGGGCGCCGCCCGTCACAGGTAGCCCATCGGGTCCACCGCCGACCCGTTTACGCGCACTTCGAAGTGCACATGATCGCCGAAGCAATGGCCTGTGCAGCCGACGTAGCCGACCGTCTGGCCCTGCCCCACACTCGAGCCGCTGGAAAGCGCGTATCCGGACAAGTGGGCGTACGCGGTCGCGAGGCCGCCGCCGTGGTCGACGATCACGAGATTGCCGTATCCGCCCATCCACGCTGCGTAGATGACGATCCCGGAAGCGGCCGCGCGGACCGGCGTCCCTGCCGGCGCCGCGATGTCTACGCCCTCGTGCATGCGGCCCCAACGCCATCCGAATCCGCTCGTCACCGGTCCCGCGACAGGCCAGATCAGTCCACTGGAAGATGGGACGACGTCGACCGATCCAGAACTCGAGGACGACGCACGAGAAGCGGGCGCCCGCGTTGGGGCAGCCTGCGCTGCCTGAATCTGCGCGGCGAGCTGAGAGCTGACCCGCGACAGTTCCTCGGCCTCGCTCGCGTAGGCTCGCTCCGTCTCGTTCAGCGACGCGAGGGATTGGCGCTTGCCGCTGCGGGCCGAAGCCAGCTGGTTCTGCTCCGCGACGAGCTGATCGCGAAGCGTCCGCACCTGGGTCGTTCGGACGGCGATCACGCGGGTCGCGGAGGCGACCACACGGCGGGTCTTCCGCGTGCGTGACCGAGCAGCTCGGATCTGGATCTTCGCCTCTCCGACGTCCCCGGCGATCACTTTGTCCTGCGAGCCGATCTGGTTGACGTAATCCAGTCGCTCGAGCAGGTCGGTGAAGCTCGCGGCCGAGAGGATCACGTCGAGCGTGCCGACATCCTCCGACTGGTAGATCTCGACGATGCGCCGGTTCAGCCGCTCGAGCGCGGCGGCGTACTGTCGCTTGAGAAAGGTGTAGCGCTGGGTCTGCAGGCGGAAGAGCTCCGTCAGGCGGTCGAGCTTCTCCCGATGGAGAGCCAGATCGTGCTCGAGCACCTCGAGCCTCGTCGAGACGTCTCCTACCTGGCCTTCGAGCCCGCGGATCTGATCCGTCAGCCCCGCGATCTCCGAGGACAGCTCGCCCTCGCGGGCCTCGGCAGCCGCGATCTTGTCTCGCACCTGCCCGAGCTTCGCGTCGACCGCGTCCTTCCGGCTCGCCACGTCGGCGAAGGCAGGCGCCGCTGCAAGGGCAAGCGCGAGAATGACGCCAAAGGCGAGCCGTCTAGCCATGGAGAGGATCATCTTCGTGAGGCGCTCGGCCGTCCCTGCCCCAGCGAAGCTGAGTGTAGTTATGTGAACCTTAACACGACCGGCATTCGAGCGCCGGTGAACGGCCTATGCCGGAGCAGGCGGGGCGGGCTGGGGGATCTCCGGCTGCTGCGGCGGGTCCGCCTCGCCCGGAGGTGGATACGGCTCGGGGATGGTGGGCTGCTGCGGCGGGTCCGCTTCGCCCGGAGGTGGATACGGCTCCGGGATGGTGGGCTGGGTGGGCGGATCGATAGTGGTCACGGGTCAACCTCCTGGCTCTCGAGGGGGCGTGCGTCGCGCGACGCACGGGCTTTGCTTACAGCAGTTTGGTCCTGCGGGCGGTCCGTTCGCAACTCGAGCGCGCGCAAGGTGCTCGCGGCGCGCTCGCGCAGAGGGCCCAGCAGAGCTCGGTAGTCGTCGTCGGAGACCTTGCCCGTACGGTGGTCGAACTCCAGCTCCTTGAGCGCCGCGAGCGCGCGATCCCGCTCCTCGGTGAGCTCGACGCGGCGCCGGGTGAGCGCATCCCCCGACTGCAGTCGGTCGTCCGGAGGGGCGGGCTCGCGGAGAAACGGCCACGCGACGAGGAGCACGCAGACGACCGCGAGCAGTGCCGAGGCAACGAGGGCCGCTGTCACGCGTGGGCGGGCGTGCTTCCCGTCTCTGCATACCGCGCGGCGAGCCGCCGCTGCTCGCGCGCATCGGGCCACAGCGTGATCAGCGCACCGGCCAGGAATACGAGGCCTGCCAGCCAGATGAAGTTCACGAGCGGGTTCACGATCGCGCGGAGCTCGATGCGCCCGTCCTGCCGGAACTCCTCGACGATCAGGTCCAGATCCTCGCCGCGAAGCCAGTCGGTGCGAATAGCCATCTCGCTGGACGTCTGCTCTTCGGCCGGGTACCAGTTGCTGCCCGGCTCGAGGTGTCCGACCACCTCGCCGCCGCGGCTGACGTCCACGACGGCACGACGCTCGAGCGCGTTTGCTGCCTGCCTGTCGAACGAGCGAACGTACCGCAGCGAGTAGTCGCCGACGGCCATGGTCGCGCCCGGCCTGAGTGTTGCCTCGCGCGACGTGTCGTAGCTCGAGCCGGCGACGCCGATGGCGAGCAGGACGATGGCGGCATGGACGACATACCCTCCGTAACGCCGCCGGTTCCGGTTGACGAGCGCTGCCACCGCGCCGGGCCAGGATCCGCCCGCGAGCGAGCGCCTGGCACGCGCCCCGACGGTGAACTCGAGCAAGATGGAGGCGAGGACGAAGGCGGAGAACGTGTAGGCGATCAGACCGATCGGCGAGGAGCCGGCGCCGAGCGCGAGTAGAGCGCCACCGATCACGAGCGCGGCTGCCGCCGGCCAGGCAAAGGTGCGCTTGAGCGCCTTCAACGAGGCGCGCCGCCACGCGATCAACGGCCCGATTCCCATGAGCAGGAGGAGCGGCAGCCCGAATGTCCGCAGGAAGAAGTTGTAGTACGGCCCGCGAACCGCGCTCGCCTCGCCCCGGAATGCCTCCGAGAGAATCGGGAACAGGACTCCCCAGAGAATCGTGAGCGAGAACGCGACGAGCAGAAGATTGTTGTAGAGGAACGTTGCCTCGCGGGAGATCGGCGACTCGAGCCTCGTCTTGGTGCGCAGCAACGGCAGGCGCGCGAAAACGAGCGCAAGCGAGCCGGCGATCACGAGAGCGATGAAGCCCACGAACCACGGCCCGATCGACCCCTCGGTGAACGAGTGGATCGAGCTGAGGATGCCCGATCGCGTCAGGAACGTTCCGAACAGCGAGAGGCAGAAGGCGAGGATGACGAGCAGCATGTTCCAGACCCGGAGCATCCCTTTCTTCTCCTGCACCATCACGGAGTGGAGGAACGCCGTCGCGACGAGCCACGGCATCAGCGCGGCGTTCTCCACGGGATCCCAGGCGAAGTAGCCACCCCACCCCACCTCGACATACGCCCAGTGCGATCCGGCGAGCTGACCGAGGCCGAGGAAGGTCCAGGCGGCGAGCGTCCAACGTCGCGTCGCCACGATCCAGCGCTCGTCCATCCGCCGTGAGAGCAGGGCAGCCATGCCGAAGGCGAAGGGCACCGTGAGCCCCACGTAGCCGAGGTAGAGCAGCGGCGGGTGAGCGAGCATGTAGGGGTTCTGCAGGCTCGGATTCAGGCCGGCCCCGTCGGCGGGCGCGACCTGGGTCGCAAACGGCGTGGCGACGACGACGAGCAGGAACGAGAAGAAGACCGCGACGAGCCCGAGCACGGGCACCACCCAGGCCATGAGATCGCGTGCCGTGCGACGATTGAGCAGCACGGCCGCCGCCGAGAAGCCTGTGAGGATGAGCAGCCAGAGGAGCAACGAGCCTTCCTGCCCGCCCCAGAAGGCCGAGATCGTGTATCCCGACGGTAGCGCGCGGCTCGTGCTGTCGGCGACGTAGACGAGGCTGAAGTCGTGACGGAGGAGGCCAACGAGCAAGACCACAGAGGCAACCGCCGAGGCGCCAAAAGCGGCGATGAGCGCGTTCGCCGCGGAAGCCGCGAGCCGGCGGCGCCGCTTTTTCGCCGCGATCGCTCCGGCAGCGAGCGCGTAGAGCGAGAGTCCGAGGCAGACGACGAGAGCTGCCTGCCCTAGCTCGGCCATGTCGGCTACTGCTCTTTGTCGGAGTACTTCGACGGACAGCGCGTTACGAGCGTGCCCGGCACGCCGACGAAGAGCCCGTTGCGCAGCCGACCGTCGAGCACGATGTCACGATTCGGCTTGAACTGGTCCGGAAGGGAATCGTCGTAGAGCACGCGGACGCGCGACGTGCCCTGTACGTCGCGGAGCCAGAAGCGATACACGCCCTGCTTGTCGCGCTCCGCGCTGCCGACCACCTTTCCGGCGAGCGAGACCTTCTCCGTGTGTCCGCGGAGCTGGCTCGGGCGGAGCGAAGGGGTCGCGTCGGCGATAGATGTGTAGAGGAGGAACACCGCCAGGATCCCCGCCACCGACAGCGCGATCACGAGCCGAGCCGGATTTCCTTGCCGGGTCACAGCGCCGATTCTACCGCCGCGCGCATGTCGTCCGACCCGGTTCCTACGCTGTTTTCCATGGCCAAGCGACCATCGCGGATCGACCTTCTCGAGCTTGATATCGATCTCCGGCTCGCCGACCTCTGGCGTGAGGCCGGGGAGATCGGCGAGTGGAACCTGGAAGTAGTTGCCGCGTTCATACGGGCCGCGTACGGCAAAGGGTACTGCGACGCGCTCATGGAAGACTCGCCGGGTCGTCTGTGCGAGGAGCACGGGTACCGCGTCCCGGGCCGGGCAGCGACGTCCGCAAAGGGGTAGCTCGGCCCGACCGGTGCGCTAGCGTGCACGTGTGGCCCCTCTTCGTTTCGGGCCGGCGCGCGTTCCGTCCCGGCAGAGTCCCGAAACCGCCGTCGCGGCGCTCGTCGACCGGGGCTACACCGCCTGTGAGATCGACTTCGAGGGCGGTTTCTGGATGGATTATCCGTGGGCGGAGCAGTTCGGCGCGCTCGCTCGAGACCACGGCATCGCCCTCTCGGTGCACGCCCCGATCGCCGCCTTTCTCGGCCATGTCGAGCGGCACAAGAAGTATCGGATGGCGGTCGGGATGCTCGATCACTCGGCGGGGGTCGCCGTCGCCTGCGGCGCCGAGCTCGTTGTGTTCCATCCCGGGTTCCTGCTAGGACGCGAGCGCTCCCAGGCGCTCGTGGCGGTCGTGGAGCAACTCACCGATCTCCGTCAGCGCCTCGAGGGCAAAGGGCGTGCGGTTCCGTTCGGAATCGAGATCATGGGCCGCGTGCGCGAGCTCGGCACGGCGGAGGACGTCTTTGCCGTGAGCGCCGAGCTCGGCTGGGTCCGGCCCGTGCTCGACTTCGCGCACCTGCACGCGGTCACCGACGGAGCCTTCCGCGAGGTCGGCGCGTTCGCCGACGTGCTCGAGCTGGCGGACGATGTGCTCGAGCCGGACGCCCCCTTCCACATTCACTTCTCGGACATCGCCTTCGCGAACCGGAACGAGACGAAGCATCTTCCGTACGGCGAGGGCACGCTCAGGGCCGATCCGCTCGGCGAAGCCCTGAGGCGGTTCGAGCGTCCGGCCACGGTGATCACCGAGTCGCCGGATGAGGGGTCACATCAAGCGATCGGCGCCGCGCTGGCGGGTGTGAGCTCCGCAAGCCGCACCTCGAACGGAGCCGCCTCCTCGTCGCGGCCGCGATCCCGGAGGAACTGAGCAAGGACTTCGACCGGCTTCCGCTGATGGCTCAAGAAGTCGGTGTGCTCCAGGATCGCTAGAGCTTCGCGGAGGAGCCGTTCCGCTTCTGCGTGCCTTCCCTGTGCAGCACGCACGAGGCCGAGAGCGATACTCGTCGTTGCGAGCGAGCTGACGTCCTGAGGAGCGACCGTCTCGCGCGCCTCCAGGGCGTAGCGCTCGGCTTCGTCCAGCTTTCCTTGCCGAAGCAAGACCTCGGCGAGGGCGCGTTGGCTCTCCACCAGCGTCCCGCGATCCTCGAGTGGCTTCAGCGTCCTGATCGCTTCGCGAAGCAGGCCTTCCGCCCTGCTCAGGTCGTTCTTCTTGGCGGCGACGTGCGCGAGCTCGTTCAGCGTGCGCGCCATCGGCGCTGCCGCACCGATCTCGGCGAAATGCGCCCGAGCGTTCTCGAACGCCGCTTCAGCTTGGTCCAGATCCCCGTGCAGGAGATGGCGATCGCCCTGCACCCGGCAGGTCCAAGCCCGGGCGAGCAGGCTACCGCTCTCCTCCGCCAGCTCGACGGCCCGGGCCAGGTACGGCTCGACGCGATCGTCCTCCAGGCGTACTTCGTAGACGCCCGCGAGCTCCGTGGCGGCCTGGCTCTCGAGGTCCTTGCGCCCGGTGCCCTGCGCGAGCTCGAGCATCTGTTGCGCATGCCGTTCGACACTCCCGAGATCCCCGACCCACCAGCCGATCGTCCCGAGGAGTCCCAGGGCGTCGTAGCGGCTTTCCGCGTCGTCCGGGTCGATGAGCTCCAGCGCGTCGAGGCCCAGCTCACGCGCGCGCGCGACGTCGCCGTCCCTGTACAGAGCGACCTCGGCGAGCGCGGTCATGGCACGAGCCTGCAGTCGGTACTCACCGGCCGCGCCGGCGGCCTCCCGCACGGCCTGCATCTCGGCCGACACGGCCGGCAGGTCGTTCAGCCGCCAGGCAGCTCTCGCGGCCGCAAACCGCCGTCGGAGGTTCGGCTCCAAATCCACAGAACGGAGCAGAAGCTTTCTGGCGGACTGGTTCGCCTCGCGCGCAAGTGCTCTCTTTCCGGCCTCTTCGAGCGCGGCGGCGGCCTCGCCGGCGAGGTCAGCGGGAGCGGCACCGTCCAGCTCTGCCAGCAAGGTGGTGGCGCGGTCGAGGTGAGTCGCGCGAATCTCGAGCAGCTCCTCGCCTGCGCGCTCGCGCAACCACTCGGCAAAGCGCCGATGGTGTTCCG
>JACCTQ010000032.1 GCA_013812265.1 Actinomycetota bacterium | reverse complement strand
CTGCGGGACGGCCTCGGCTGGCCGAAGGGAGGCGCCTATCTGAAGCTCGACCTCCAGGGTTTCGAGGGTCACGCGCTCCAGGGCGCCCGTGAGACGCTCAGCCACGTCGAGGCCGTGGAGAGCGAGTTGTCGCTCGAGCCGCTGTATCGGGGCCAGGCGCTCCTCGTGGACGTCGTGTCGCGGCTCGAGCGTGACGGGTTCGACCTCGTCGCGCTGGAGCCGGCGTTCAGCGACCCGCGCTCGGGGAAGCTCCTGCAGCTTGACGGGCTGTTCGTGCGGCGCCGGTAGCTACAGCGAGGGCCCCACCGCTCGAAGGCCTCGCCGGGTCAGCGTGGAGCGGAGAAAGGTGTACTCCGTCCCTCGCAGCGCCACCACGAGAGCGGTTAGTGCGGCGATGCCTCCTGCGAGCGAGCCGCCGACCGCTGCCACGGCTCCGAGGAAGCTCTCGCCGCCGCCGCCCTGCGCGAGGGCCCAACCAATCCACGCCCCGCCCGCGAACGCACCGGCAAGCAGCAGGGGCGCGGCCACCCAATTCAGGAGCGCCGCGCTCGCCGGCACCCGCAGAGCGCGCGCGAGATACGCCGCCAGCACGATGCCTCCGATGATCGACGCGACCGAGAAGGCGGCGGCGAGCCCCTCGATGCCGCCCAGTTCCCGGAGCACCAGCGCGGCGGCGACGTAAAGACCGGTGCCGAAGATGCTCATCCCCGCAACCAGGCGCTGGCGGCCGATGGCGAAGAGCGCCTTGCCGCCGATCGTGGCGGCCGACATCCCGATCAGCGAGGCGGCGAGGATCGCCACCAGCTCTGCGGTCGCCCGCGCATCCTCCTCGTCGAACTTGTTCCGCTGGTAGAGCATCTGGACGAGCTCCTCGCGGCAGACGACGAGCAGGGCGATCGCCGCCAGGGCCGTCACAGTGCCCAGACGCAGCGCCAGCACGGTGAGCCGCGACAGCGCGTCCTGATCCACGGCGGCATGGCGTTGCGTGGCGGCCGGGAAAAGACCGTTCCCGAGCGCTTGCGGAATCATCACGGGGAGCAGCGCCAGGCCGCGGGCGAAGCCGAGCAGGGCGATCGCACCCTCGGACAGGCCGCTCGCGAGGAAACGTTCCACCGGGATGACACCGAGCCCGCCGAGCAGCGTCGCGAAGAGGACGGACGCGGTCGGGGCCAGCATGGCCGCGTAGGGGATCCGCTCGCCTGCGGCTCCCGGCCGCCCGGCGCTCGCACTGGGGTGGCTCCTGGACGCGAGAATCGCAACCGTCACGATCTGCCCGATCGCGACTCCGACGCCGAGCGCGGTCGGGGAGCGCCAGAATGGCAGCAGGGCGGCGATCAGGACGACACCGATCGTCGTTGCCAGCGGGACGCGCATGATCGCGAGCCCGTACCTGCGCTCGGCGGTCAGGAAGGCGGCGTACACACCCGCAAGGGGCATTCCGAGTATCACGGGCGCGAACGCGATCCACGTGGCGAGGTCGCGCGGCTCGAACGCCCACAGGGCGAGGAGATACACGGCCAGGCCCGTAACGGCCAGCGAGCCTGCGAACGCGACGGCGCGCCGCAGCAGGCGGCGCGTACGGCTCTCCGCACGCGCGAACACCGGCAGCAGCACGGTGTACAGCGTCTCGCTCAGGGCGACGCCCAGCGCGGTCGGGACGATGACCGCGAAGAAGTAGGTGTCGGAGTCGGCGCTTCTCCCGAAGAGCGCTGCCACGAGGACGATCAGGACGAGCGCTGCCGACCGGTCGAGCAGGAGCGCAACGAAGCTCAGCACCGAGATCCTGCCGACTGGATGGCCGCGCGCCGTGTCGTCTTTCGAGGGGGGTTCCAGCCGGGCGATGGCCCTGAGCGTAGCGCCGCGAAGTCCTGAAGCGGGCGGTCACGCGGGTGACATAGTTTGCCCCTCGTGTCGAAGCGCGACCTGAGAGAGCAGGCCCGGAGAGGGCTCCGGCCGCTCGAGCTCCCGGGAGCGATCCGCTCGCTACGGCGTCGGCGTCGCCGGGCGCGCAGCGTCGAGGAGGCGGTAGCGTTGGCGTTCGATTTTCGTGCGGGCGGCATCATGCTGGCGCCGCAGCAGGTGCGCTCCGAGCTGGAGCAGCTCATCGCGCTCGTCCGTGACCGGCGGCCCCGGGTCGTCCTCGAGATCGGCGCTGCGCGCGGGGCCACGGCCTTCCTGTTCTCGCAGTTTGCACCCGACGACGCGAAGATCGTGACCGTGGATGTCGGAAGCGCCGCGTGGCGAGCGCTCTTTTACCGCTCGTTTGCGCGCGAAGGCCAGGTGGTTCGCCTCATCCGCGGGGACTCGCACGAGCCGAGGACGGAGGCCAGGATCCGCAGGGCCCTCGCCGGCGAGTCCGTGGACTTCCTCTTCATCGACGGCGATCACTCGTACGACGGCGTCAGGCGCGACTTCGAGACGTACTCGAGGCTCGTCCACGACGGCGGGCTGATCGCGCTGCACGACATCGTCCCGGGTCCCGAGGAGCTCGTCGGGGGCGTGACCCGCTTCTGGAAGGAGCTCGAGGCCCGCTACGAGACGAGCGAGCTCGTCGAGGACTGGAACCAGGGAGGCTTCGGCATCGGGCTCGTGTCCCGGGCGGCCCGAACGCCGGCTTGATGGCCCTGCTGATTCTCCTCACGGCCACGATCGATCCCATGGGGCGCGCCGGCGTGCTCCGATCCGACCCCGAGATTCGCCTCGACGACTACGCCCGTTCCCTCGACCGGTGGCTCGACGCCGGCAGCGAGCTACCCGCCGAGCTCGTCTTCTGCGAGAACTCGGGCTGGCCGCTGGATCGCCTGCGAGAGCTGGCGGCGGACCGCTACCCGTCCGATCGCCTCCGCTTCCTCCAGTTCTCGGGGAACGACTACCCGGCCGAGCTCGGCAAGGGCCCCGGCGAGGCGGCGATCATCGACCACGCCATCGAGACGGTTCTCGCCGATCGTGCGGGCTCGGACCTCGTGGTGAAGTGCACCGGCCGGCTCTTCGTCCGCAATCTGCGCTCGCTGCTTCCGCCCGCGACGGAGACGCCCGACCTGATGTGCGCGCTCGACGGGCGGCTCACGCAGGCGGACTCGCGGCTCTTCATCGCCCGCGCAGAAACGTTCGTCGAGCACCTGGCCGGCATGGGAGAGGCGGTGGACGAGCCGCGGGGCATCTACTTCGAGCATGTCCTCTGCAGGCGCGTACTGCGCGCGATCGCGGGGGGGTGTGCGTGGAGCCCGTTCCCGGCCGTTCCGCGGTACTCGGGCTGGAGCGCGACCCGGGGATCGAGCTATGACCGTGCCGCCGGAATGGCCAGGTGGACTCTGCACAGCGCGCTCCGCACGCTGCGGTACCGACCGCGCTCGCCGCTGTAAGACCCAGCGCGCGGACGACGAATCGTCATTCTGAAACGGGTTCTAGCGGCGGACGGAGTCCCGAGCGGTGCGCTGTCGTAGGCCGGCCGCCGCGACGGCCACGCCCGTTATTCCCAGCAGCACGATCAGCAGGCCGATCAGCCGTCCGTTGCTTCCGCCTGCGGTCACGTTCACGGCGGCCGAGAGAGCGCCTCCCAGCGACGGGTCCTTGGTGACGGGAGCGTTCGCTGCCGGATCGCTGCGCCCGCCCGGGCCTTTGCTCCCGCGGCCGCTTCCACCCTTGTCCTTCGCGTCCGCCTTGCTCTGCGGGGCGCCGTACGCCGACGATGTCGAGATCTCCTCCAGGAGTGGTGCGTCCGCACCGGCCTGCTTTACGAGCCGCTGCTTGATGGCAGACGGCAGTGCCGTGCGGGTGATCTTTCCCACACCTGTCGGCTTGGATCCGCTGCTCGTGGGGAGCTGCTCCACGTACTGGCAGACGGCTGCGACGCAGGGATGCCCGGGACGATGACTCGCCGAAGCTGTCCCGCTGCCCGCGAGCAGTGAGAGCGTGGAGAGAGCGACCAAGCCGAGCCGAGCCTTTTGCTGCATCGTTTGGACCCCCCTTCGGATGCGATTCGAGCCGCCTTCAGCCTGGGTTACGCTACCACAGCCGATGTCGCGTCCCGCAGTTCTGCTGCCGTCCGAGCGCGCGTCCGCACTCGGCCTTTCACTCCGCTCCCATGCGCTTCCGGCAGCGGTGGCAGCGGGCACCTTCTGGCTCGCCTACGACGGCGGCAGCTTCGATCTTCCAAGTAGGAACGGCCTGGCGGCCGCCCTGACATGGGCCGTCGTCGTGGCGGTCGTGCTCGGCCTGTGGCCGCGTGCTCGTCCGACGCGCGCGGCTGCCGTAGTGGCGTGCTCGATGGCCGCTCTGGCGGGCTGGACCCTCGCCTCCGCCGGCTGGGCGGCCAGCGCCGAGCTCGCGGTCGTCGAGCTCAACCGCGTGCTCCTGTACCTGGCCGTCTTTCTTTTCGTGGTCTTCGCTGCGAACCGCGGAGAAGCGGGGCGCTGGGCCGACGGAATCGCTGCGGGCATCGTCGCGACCGCGGTACTCGCGCTGATGAGCCGGCTCTATCCCGACGTCCTCTCCGACGACAACGCGCTCGAGTTCCTCCCCTCGGCTCAAAATCGACTCAGCTTTCCGCTCGACTACTGGAATGGACTCGCGATCTTCAGCGCCCTGGCGATACCGCTGCTCCTGCGGGCGGCCGTCGTGTCGGAAAGAGCGGCAGCTCGAGCGCTTGCGATCGCACCGTTTCCCGTTCTCGCGAGCGTCGTCTATCTCACCTCCTCACGTGGCGGCGTGGTGACGGCTCTGACGGGAATCGTCCTTTTCGCAGCGCTCACGGACCGGCGGCTCCGCGCGCTCGTGGCGATCTTCTTCGGGGGCCTGGGCGCGGCCGCGGCGGTCGCTCTCCTTCAGGGCCGCACGGAGCTCGTCAACCAGCCGGGGACCGAGGCCGCCGTATCGCAGGGCCGGACGGCGGGGATCCTGATCTTCGTCGTCGCCGTGACGACAGGCCTCGCCTATTCGCTCGCCGCCCGCCTCGTTCCGCCCGGGATACGTCTCGGGAACCGTGCGCGGGCGGTCGTCGCCGTGCTCGCCGTCGCCGTGCTCGCCGTCGGGGTCTTCGCGGCGGACCCGGCAGAACGCTTTCGCGAGTTCAAGCAGCCGCCTCCCGCCCTCGGCGAGGAGAACCCGACGGGCGTGCATCTGACCAGCGCGAGCGGCACGGGACGCTGGCAGCAGTGGGAAGCGGCTGTCGAGTCCTTCGAGACCCGGCCGCTCGAGGGGCGTGGCGCGGGCTCGTACGGCGCCTGGTGGGCGATGAACGGAACCTTGCCCGAGTTCGTCAACGACGCCCACTCGCTCTATCTCGAGACGCTCGCTGAGCTCGGCCTGGTCGGCTTCGGCCTCGTCGTGGTGCTGTTCGGCACCGGCATCGCCGTCGGGCTGCAGCGTGTGCGCGAAAGTCCGCGTGGCGAACGCGCAACGGCCGCCGCGCCGGCCGCCGCCTTCGTCGGCTTCGCCGCTGCCGCCGGAATCGACTGGATGTGGGAGATGACGGTGGTGTCGGTCGTGGGAGTCGCCCTGCTCGGGCTCGTCGCCGGCGCCGCCCTGCAGCCGCCGCAGCGACGGTCGGCCATGCGTCTCGCGGGGCGGGCGCGGCTCGCGGTCACCTTCGCCGCCGTCGTGCTC
>JACCTQ010000367.1 GCA_013812265.1 Actinomycetota bacterium | reverse complement strand
CTTCGGCAGCCGCGCGCTCTGTGGCCGTTTGCACGCGCACGAGCTCGACGGGCGAGACGACGAAGGCGTGTCCGTGCGCGAAGCGCTGGCCGAGTTGGGGCTTTGTGCTCCGCCGCCGAGCGGCTGGCTTGAACGGCCCCCGGCCGCGTTCTTTGAGGTGCACGTCGAGCAAGGCCCCGTGCTGGAGCGGTCGGGCGCCCCGCTCGGCGTCGTGGCCACGATCGCCGGGATCGCTCGCTTCACCGTTGGCTTCGAAGGACTTGCGGGGCATGCAGGGACGACGCCCATGCCCGGCCGGGCCGACGCGCTCTGCGCGGCCGCGAGCTACGTTCTCAAGGTGCGGCGGGCAGCCGAGGAGATCGAGGGAGCGGTCGCCACCGTGGGCCGGCTGGTCGTCGAGCCTGGTGCCCCGAACGTGATTCCCGGCCGGGTTTCGCTCACGGTCGACGCACGCGCACCCGACCGTGTACGGCTGGAGGCGCTGCTGGACGCGGTCGACGCTCCGGCGGACGTCGCCGTTAGCGACCCGGCCCCCATGGCCCATAGCCCGCGAGCTGCGCTCCACGCGGAAATCGAGAGCCTGGGGTTGCCCCTGGTCGAGCTTCAGTCCGGAGCCGGCCACGACGCCGGCATCCTGGCGGCAGCCGGCGTGCCGAGCGCGATGCTCTTCGTCCGCAGCCTGGCCGGGGGAGCGAGCCATTCGCCGTCGGAGGAAACGAGCGACGAGGACATCGTCCTCGCACTCGACGTGCTCGCCGGCGCTTTGCGCCGGCTTTCGGCTGCCTAGAGCGAGGTTTCCTCGAAGCGGATCTCCTGCGCGCCCTGCCAGAGCACACGCTGGCCCAGCGCCGGCAGCTGCTCGTTCCCCTCGACGATCGTCGCAAAGTGATTTCCCGCGAGCTGGCCCATCTTGCTCGCGAAGCAGGTGGCGCCGTAGGGGAAGAGGATCTCCGTCTCGCTGAGGCCGCCGGGGTACAGCAGCAGCTCGCCCGGGGCCGGGTAGCTGTTGGCGTTCTCCGGGCCGACTCCGACGTCGAGGTCGCCGAAGGGAATCCACGCCGACTCGCCGCTCCAGCGCGCCTGAATCACCTTGCTGTCGAGCGGGAGCATGCGCCGGAAGGCCGCGACGGTGCGAGGCGCTGAGTCCGTCTCGAGCCGCGCGCGAAACCGGAAGCCTGCTGCCTCTATGACGAGCACCGCACCACGTTACTTGGTCTCGGCGCCGTCTCTGATCCACCGACCGAGCAGGTCGCGCTCGTCCTGAGTCATCCCGGTCACGTTGCCGAGCGGCATCGCCTTCGAGAGCACGGCCTGCTTCTCGATCGCGGCCGCCTGCGACGCTATCTGCGCGGGCGTGTCGAGGATGACGCCCGCCGGGGCGGTGGTAAAGGTCTTGCTGGTCGGCCGGGCCGAATGGCAGCTCGCGCACCGTTGCGCGACGATCTGCCTGGCCGTGCCGAACGCGACTCGCTCGCCGCCGGCCGGCGTGGGCGCGCTTCCGTCCGGCCGGATCGCGAAGGCCAGCGCCAGCACGGCCAGCGCCGCGCTTGTGGGAATGGCCCACACGGTTTTCCCGCGGCGCCGGAGGTTGAAGAAGTGGCGCACCCAGGCGCCGATGGCCATGATCGCCACCAGCACGAGCCAGGACCACTCGTGGCCGTATGTCATGGGGAAGTGCGGGCTCAGCATGGCGAACACCGCCGGCAGAGTCAGGTAATTGTTGTGCACCGACCGTCGTTTGGCCGCGAGACCGGGCTCCGGATCCGGCTCGCGCCCCGCCTTCTTGGCCGCGACGAGCTCCCGGTGCGCGGGGATGATCGAGAGCAGGACGTTCCCCGCCATGATCGTTCCGAGCATCGCGCCGACTTGGATGTAGGCGGCGCGCGCGCTGAAGATCTCACTCGCCGCGAAAGCCGCTACGACAACGAACAGCGCCACCGCTCCGGCAAGCACGATCTCGCGCCGCCCGAGCGTCCTGCAGAGCACGTCGTAGACGACCCACGCTAACGCCAGCAGGCCGATGCTGATGCCGATTGCCGCTGTGGTCGATAGCTCGGCGACCTCGCGATCCACCAGGTACACGTCCGCGTCGAGGTAGTAGAGCAGCACGAACAGCGCGAACCCGCTGAGCCATGTCGTATACGCCTCCCACTTGAACCAGTGCAGCGGGTCAGGGAGCTCCTCGGGCGCCACGCGGTATTTCTGAACGTGGTAGAAGCCGCCGCCGTGAACCGCCCACAGCTCACCTCCGACGCCGCGGCCGACGTCCTCCCGGCGCTTGGGCGGGAGCAGAGCGTTGTCGAGAAACACGAAGTAGAAAGAGGTGCCGATCCACGCGATTGCCGCCACGACGTGGAGCCACCGAAGGAGAAGGTCCAGCCAGTCGGCGACGTAGGGATCGAGCAAGGACGCGAGCACGGCCTACCGGCGCGCGCGGTCGCGCGCAATTGCGAGCAGCTCGGCTAGCCCGGTCTCGAGCTCTTCGTCCCGCGTTCGCTGAAGGCGCTCCTGCAGAACCGCGAGGATCTCGGACTTGGGCCGTCCGGCGACGAAGACGACGAACCGGAAGCCGAACTTCTCCTGGTAGACCTGGTTCAGGTAGGCGAGCTCGGTCAGGACGGCGGGATCACCCCCTTCGCCCTGCTCTCGTGCCGACACGGCAGAGAGGTTCTTCGCTCCGATCGCCGGGTGCGCGTTCAGCGCCTCCACCTTCTCCTCCTCGGAGAGCTCCGCGAAGACAGCCGATGCCTCGCCTAGCGGATCGGTTCGTTCCGACAGCCGCTCGGCGAGAGACGTTCGCCCCTCGAACAACGTGGCGAGCTCGTCGACCGTCAGCTGCCGCGGTAGCTTGCGCACGAGTAGGCCGACACGAGAAGCGGGACGTGATAGTGGCGCTCGGCGTCCTCGAGCTCGAGCTCGAGCTCGACGCGCGCGAAGAATGCCGACGGCGGGTGGAACACGAGGCGGTAGCGGCCCGGCCCGAGACTTGCCCTGCCGAGCTCGGTGATCCGCCCGCCCGCGTCTGTCTCCTCGCGTGCCAGCAGCTCGTGGCCGCGGTAAAGCTCGACCGCGACGTTTTCGGCCGGCTCGCCGCGGCCCGTATCGAGCACGTGTGTCGAGATGCTCGCCACGACCGCTGACTCTATTCACACGGCTTGAACCTCGCGGCGCATCGGAGTACCGTTATCTCGATGCAGTTCGCACCGGCGTTCCTAATGGCGCGGTCGGGGTTCCGCTTCTTACGCTCGTCCCTCACGGGACCGGTTTCCACATGAGCGCCGAGCGCCGATGGCCGGTCCGCCGAGAGCCACTTGGAGCCACCATCGTGTTGATCGCTGTGGCTCTGGTGACCTGGATCGTGGCGGTCGAGCGCATGCGCGGGATGGACGGCGGGCCGGGCACCGACCTCGGCGGCATCGGCTGGTTCCTCGGCATCTGGGTCACGATGATGGCCGCGATGATGCTGCCGTCGGTCGCCCCGATGGTGTTGACGTTCGCGCGGGTGACCCGCGAGCGGGCTCGCCGCGGTCATGGGGCGTTCGTACCGACGTGGGTCTTCGTGACGGCGTACCTTGCCGTTTGGGCGGTCTACGGACTCGCGGCATACGGGGTCTTTCGGGTCGTCGAGGCCGCCGACGCGGGATTCCTCGCCTGGGACCGCGCCGGGCCGTACGTCGCGGGCGCGGCGGTCGCGGCGGCAGGGCTCTACCAGCTGACGCCGTTCAAGGAGGTGTGCCTGCGTCACTGCCGCGGCCCGCTGCACTTCATCCTCCACGGCTGGAAAGGCGGCTGGAGCGGTGCTGTGCGGATGGGTGCCGAGCACGGGCTCTACTGTGTCGGCTGCTGCTGGGGTCTCTTCGTCGTGCTCTTTGCAGTGGGTGTGATGAGCCTGTTTTGGATGGCCGTGATCGCGGCCGTCATCTTCGCCGAGAAGGTGCTGCCGCAGGGCCGGCGGCTGTCGAAGCTGTTTGCTGTCTGCTTCATCGTGCTCGGCAGCTGGATCGCCGTCGCGCCTTCGTCAGTGCCGGGCCTGAGCGAGCCGGGCTCAGCGCCAGCGATGCAGAGGGACGGGGGCATGGAACCGTAGGAAAGGAGCACCGATGTATCGCATTCCGGGACGTACGTCGCCGGGTGCAACTGCAACTCGCTTTGCCCGTGCCCGGTGGATCTGAAGCCATCGAGCGACGAAGGTGAGTGCTACGGCGCGGTCGCGATGGGAATCAAGCAGGGCGACCTCGACGGGACCGATCTCTCGGGAATCTCGTTCGCGCTCTACAACCACTTCGAGTCGAACCCGAGCGCGGGCAACTGGGGGATGAGGGTCGTCATCGACGAAACGGCGAGTGAGGACCAGGCAAAGGCGCTCGAGCGCATCCTGAGCGGTGAGGAGGGTGGTGCGTTCGGCGATCTCAGTGCGCTGATCTCGGACGTCACCATGGCCCGTGGCCAGGTCAGCGTGTCCAATGGTGACTCGGCCTCCGCGTCGGTGGAGGGGTCGGAGATCCGGTTCGAGCCGTTCCGCGGACCGGACGGATCGCCGACGAAGATGAGTAGCGCGATGTTCGGCTTCGCGCCTGAGTTCATGGTCGGGAAGGCGTCGGGGCGATACTCGAGCTTCGGGCAGGAGTTCGAGGCGAAGTACGGCGAGAGCGGGGATTTCGAGTTCAGCTCGGAGTCCGCCGATGTGAAGGGCCGCATCTAGCGGTCGCGGAAGCGGCGGGCCTGTAGGCGATGTGCGCGGGCGATCTCGTCCTCTCCGGCGGAGACGAGACGCCCGTCGCGCACCACCTCCTCGCCGCCTACGTACAGCCGGTCGACCCGGTGCGGGCCCGAGAGCACGAGGGCGGCCACCGGGTCGTCCGCGCCCCCGAAGGCGAGCCCGTCCGTACGCCAGACAGCGACGTCCGCGCACTTCCCTGCCTCCAGCGAGCCGATGTCGTTGCGGCGGAGCACCGTCGCGCCTCCACGGGTGGCGAGGCGAACGGCATCCCGGACGGTCATCGCAGCAGGGCCGTCGCGGCCGCGGGCAACGAGCAGCGCTTGCCGAGCTTCGGCTATCAGGTCGCCCCGTTCGTTAGAAGCGGAGCCGTCGACTCCTAGCCCGACCCGGACGCCGGAGTCGAGCATCGCCCGCACCGGAGCGATGCCGGCGCCGAGCCGGAGATTCGAGCTCGGGCAATGGGCCACCCCCGTACCCGTGGCGGCGAATGCGGCGATGTCTGAGGGGGAGAGGTGCACGCAGTGTGCGCACCAGACGTCCTGCTCGAGCCATCCGAGCTCGTCGAGGTATTCGACGGGGCGACATCCGTACAGCTCGCGGCAGTACTCGTCCTCCTCGACCGTCTCAGCCAGGTGGGTGTGCAACAGCAGGCCTAGGCGGCGCGCCAGCTTGGCCGACTCGGTCATGAGCCGCCTCGTCACGGAGAAGGGTGAGCAGGGCGCGATCGCTATCTGCAGGCGTGCGCCCGGCCCCGGCTCGTGGAGCGCGGCGATCCGCTCGCTGTCTGCGAGAATTGTGTCCAGATCCTCTACCAGCTCGTCCGGAGGCAGACCGCCCTCGGAGCGCCCGAGGTCCATGGATCCGCGCGAAGCGACGAGGCGAACTCCCAGCTCGCGCGCTGCGGCGATCTCGCCCTCGAGAATGCCCTTCCGGCCGGCCGGGAAGACGTAGTGGTGGTCGAAGACGGTCGTGCAACCGGACAGCGCGAGCTCGGCGAGCCCTGCGCGAGCAGCGGCGTACTCCGCGTCGGCATCCAGCCGGGCCCACAGCGGATACAGCGTCTGTAGCCAGGTGAAGAGGTCGGCGTCCTGGGCTCTGGTGCGGGTCAGCGTCTGGTACAGGTGGTGGTGAACGTTCACGAGGCCGGGGAGGACGACGCATCCCGAGAGATCGACCGTGGCGTCTGCCTCCGGCGGTGAGCTTCCGCCCGTCGCGGCGACGAGGCCGTCCTCGATCAGGAGCCAACCGTGCGGAAACTCGGTGCCGTGGTCGTCCATCGTCACGACGTGGCCGTTCGCGAGCAGCGTGCTCATGTCCGCAACGATCCTCTCACGCGGTACTACGCTTCCCGCGTGGAGGTCGTTTCCCCGCGGACTCTCGAAGAGGCGCTTCGCCTGCGGGCGGCGGAGCCCGGCCTGATGCCCATCGAGGGGGGGACCGATGTGATGGTCGATCTAAACTTCGATCGACGGCGGCCCGTCGGTCTGCTCAATCTGAACGAGGTTCCGGAGCTACGCGGTTGGTCGCGTGACGACGGTTTGCTTCGAATCGGCGCCTCGTTGACCTACGCACAGGTGAGGCAGCGGCCGTTGGCCGACACCTTGCCCGCGCTGGCGGAAGCCGCTCGTACGGTCGGCTCGCCGCAGATCCAGAACCGGGGCACCCTCGGCGGCAACCTCGGCACGGCTTCCCCGGCGGGCGACTCGCTCCCGCCCCTGCTGATCGAGCGAGCTGACGTCGAGCTTGCCAGCGTGCGCGGCGTGCGCACACTGGCGCTCGAGCGGTTCCTGCTCGGGCCGAAGCGAAACGCGCTCGCCGCCGACGAGTTGATCGCCGGGATCCGCGTGCGGCCGAGCGGTGCGCGGCAGACGTTCATGAAGGTGGGGCCGAGGAACGCGATGGTGATCGCCGTCGTTTCCCTTGCCCTCGCTGTTGACCGAGAACGGGAGGAATTGCGGGCGGCGTACGGTTCGGCAGGCCCGGTGCCCGGGCTCGTGACCGCCTCGACCGGTGAGCGTGAGACCTTCCCCGAGCTCGTCGCTGCCGCCGCCGAGCCGATCGACGACCTGCGCGGGACGGCCGCCTATCGCCGGCATGCGCTGCGGGTCCTCGTCGGCCGGGCACTCGAGCGGTGCTGGGCATGAGGATCGAGCTGGATGTCAACGGTGAGCAGCTCGAGGCCGACGTGTGGGCCGGCGAGAGTCTCCTGTACGTCCTGCGCGAGCGGCTCGGCCTGCCCGGGTCGAAGAACGCGTGCGAGCAGGGTGAGTGCGGCTCGTGCTCCGTGCTCCTCGACGGCGAGCTCGTCTGCGCCTGTTTGGTTCTCGCCGCCCAGGCAGAAGGCCACGAGGTGGTGACGGTCGAGGGGCTCGCGGGCGCCGAGGGGCTCCACCCTGTGCAGGCGGCCTTCGCCCGAGCCGGCGCCGTCCAGTGCGGCTTCTGCACGCCGGGCCTGGTCGTGACGACCGCGCACCTCCTGGAGCGGAACCCCGACCCGTCGGAGGACGAGATCCGGGAAGCGCTGTCCGGCAACCTCTGCCGCTGCACGGGATACGCGAAGATCTTCGACGCCGTCAAACTAGCCGCCGGGACATGACAGTTTCAGCCGGCTCGCTTGTTTCCCCCGGGGGACCCCCCGATGTTCGTTCCCCCGATTCGATCGTACCCTCGAGCCTCGCGCGCGCGGGTCACGGAAATGAGCCGGCAGCGTGCCACCGAAGGGCTGCGCGATGAGCGCCCCGCCCGCCCGCAAGTTGCAGCTCGGCCGCGTGGGGGAGACCGTCCAGCGGGTGGACGCGATCCCCAAGGTCACAGGCGAGTTTGCATTCTCGAGCGACCTTTTTGCGGCCGGGATGCTGTGGGGCCACACGGTGCGCAGCCCGCATGCCCACGCTCGAATCGTCTCGATCGACATCTCGCAGGCCGTCCCGATGCCGGGCGTGCAGGCGGTCTTGACACACGAGGACGTCCCTGGAGCGAAGCACTACGGCCTCGAGTTTCCCGACCAGCCCGTGCTCGCGATCGACCGTGTGCGCTACTTCGGCGAACCGGTTGCTCTCGTGGCCGCAGAGCATCCGGAGCAGGCGCGCAGGGCGGCGTCCCGGATCGCGGTCGAATACGAGCCCCTGGAGCCCATCGTGGACGCCGAACGGGCGCTCGCTCAGGAGGAGCTGCATCCGAATCGGCCGACCTCCGGCCATGGATATCGCGAAGATCCTCGTCCCAACGTTGTTCGCACGATGGTGGTACGCCACGGTGACCCCGATGCGGAGGGCGACGTCTCGGTATCCGGGGTCTACGAGCTCGGCATCCAGGATCAGGCGTTCCTCGGTCCCGAGTCGGGTCTGGCTATCCCCGACGGCGAGGGCGGGATCGATATCTACGTGGCGACGCAGTGGCTCCACGTCGATCGCGACCAGGTGGCTCCGTGCCTCGACCTCGAGCCCGAGCGGGTGCGAATCCACCTCGCCGGAGTCGGCGGCGCTTTCGGCGGGCGCGAGGATCTGTCCATGCAGATCCACGGCGCGATGCTTGCCCTGCGGACGAATCGCCCGGTGAAGATCGTCTACAACCGCCAGGAGTCGTTCGTCGGCCACATCCACCGGCATCCCGCCCGCATCTGGGCCGAGCACCGGGCAGATCGGGACGGCAAGCTCAAGTGCGTGCGGATGCGCATCCTGCTCGACGGGGGCGCCTACGCCTCGAGCTCGACGGCCGTGACGTCGAACGCCGCCTCGTTCGCGTGCGGCCCGTACGCCGTCGAGAACGCGCTGCTCGAGAGCACGTGCGTCTATACCAACAACCCACCGTGCGGCGCGATGCGCGGGTTCGGCGCCGTTCAGACGTGCTTTGCCGGCGAAGCGCAGATGGACAAGCTGGCCGCGGCGCTCGGGGTCGACCCGGTCGAGCTGAGGCTGCGGAACGCCCTCGCGCCCGGCGACACTCTGCCGACCGGGCAGAAACTGACCGGCTCACTCCCCGTGGCCGAGGTGATTCGGCGGTGTGCGGCCATTCCCGTGCCCGAGCCGGATGGCCTGCCGCGCGACGCGATTCGGCTTCCCGGCGGCTCGGGGAACGTGACGCGCGGCGAGGGAGTTCGACGCGGCGTCGGCTTCGCCGTCGGATTCAAGAACATCGGCTACTCGGAAGGTTTCGACGATTACACCGCGGCGCGGGTCCGCTTGTTCACCGACCGGTCCGGAGGCCTTGTCGCCGAGGTGCACTGCGCCGCGGCCGAGGTGGGACAGGGCGTCTCGAACGTGCTCGTCCAGGTGGCGCGCACCGAGCTCGACATCGTTGACGATGTCCTACTCGCCCCGCACACCACGGCAACCGTCGACTCCGCCGGCTCGGCGTCGGCATCCCGCATGACGTGGATGAGCAGCGGGGCTGTACGGCTCGCCTGCGCGGCCGTTCGCGAGGAGCTCGACCGCCGCGGCGGATCACTCGATCCCGGCGAGGAGATCGACATCGAGCGGATCTACCGTCATCCACGGACGACGCCGCTCGACCCGGAGACGGGGCAGGTCACCGGCGAGCGGGCCCACGTTGCCTTCGCGTGTGCTGCGATGCGCGTCGTGGCCGAGGTCGACACGGAGCTCGGCCTCGTCCGCGTCGCCTGGATCGGCACGGCGCAGGACGTTGGCAAGGCGCTCAACCCGCAGGCCGTTCACGGCCAGATCGAGGGCGGAACGGCGCAAGGGGTGGGCCTCGCGCTGATGGAGGAGATCCAGACCGAGGATGGGCTGATCACGAACGCGAGCTTCACCGACTACCTGATCCCGACGGCGCTCGACATGCCCCGCGTCGTCGCCGAGCTGGTGGAGGACGCAGAGCCGGATGCGCCGTACGGGGTCAAGGGCGTAGGCGAGCCGCCGACGGTCGTCTCCACCGCCGCTGTCGTGGCGGCTCTTCGCGCCGCCACCGGCCGGGAGCTCGCACGCGTGCCTGTTCGGCCCGAGCACCTCGCCGGCCTGTGAGCGATCTCGGCCGACGGCTGGCCGTAGCGCGCGGCGACGAGCCCGCCGACGTCGTCGTTCGCGGCGGTCGCGTCCTGTCGGTGTTCACGCGGGAGTGGCTCGACCTGGATGTCGCCGTCTGCGACGGCTATGTGGCCGGCCTGGGAGGCTACGACGGAGCGGAGGTCGTCGACGCAACCGGCCGCTTCGTCGTTCCCGGCTTCATCGACGCCCACATGCACCTCGAGTCGTCGAAGCTGCTCGTCGACGAGTTCGCACGCCTCGTCCTTCCCCTTGGCACGACGGCGGTCGTGGCCGATCCGCACGAGATCGCCAACGTGCTCGGGACGGACGGTGTCCACTGGCTGCTCGATCTCTGCCACGACGTCCCACTCGACGTGTACTTCATGGCCTCGTCGTGTGTTCCCGCGTCCGTCTTCGAGTCGCCGCGCCGCGCACTTTCACCGGGCGATCTGGAGGGACTGCTGCGCCGGAGGCGCGTGATCGGCCTCGCCGAGATGATGAATTTCCCGGGCGTCATCTCCGGAGACCCGGCAGAGCTCGCCAAGCTGAGTCTCGAGCGGGCGCGCCACGTCGACGGTCACGCGCCCGGCGTGACGGGCAACGAGCTCAACGCCTACGCGTCCGCCGGCATCCGCTCCGATCACGAAGTACGAACCATGGAGGAGGGACGGGAGCGCCTGCGCGCCGGCATGTGGGTGCTCATCCGGGAGGCGTCGACGGCCCGCAACCTGGAGGCTCTGCTTCCCCTGGTGCAGGAGTTCGGTCCCGGGCGGCTGGCGTTCTGCACCGACGACCGCGATCCCGAGCACATCGCCGACGAGGGACACATCAACTCCATGGTGCGGGCGGCGGTCGCGTGGGGGGTGCGACCGGAGGACGCCCTCGTGATGGCGTCCCACCATGCGGCTCTCTGGCACGATTTACGACACCTGGGAGCGATCGCGCCCGGGTATCAGGCCGATCTTCTCCTCTTCGACGACCTGGAGGCATTCCGCCCCGAGCTCGTGCTGAAGGCCGGAGAGCCGATTCCTTCCATCGATCGGGCGGTCGTACCCGACTGGGTGCGCCATACGGTCCGCATCCAATCCGTGGCGATGAACGACTTTCGGATCCCCTGGGCCGGCGGCGCAGCTCGCATCATCGGGCTGGTCCCTGGGCAGATCGTCACCAACGCCCTCGTGGACGAGCCAACCGTGGTCGAGGGGCGAGCGGTAGCGGATCCGCACCGGGATCTGGCGAAGATCGCCGTGATCGAGCGACACCTCGGGACCGGCCGGGTCGGACTGGGATTCGTCCGCGGCTTCGGGCTGCGACGCGGTGCGCTCGCCTCGACCATCGCTCACGACGCCCACAACATCGTTGTCCTGGGGATGGACGACGCGGATATGGCCCGCGCCGTCGGTCGGCTCAGCGAGCTCGGCGGCGGACTCGTCGCGGTGGCCGACCGTGGCGTCCGGGCCGAGCTACAGCTCCCGATCGCCGGGCTCCTGTCCGAGGCTCCGCTCCAGGACGTGGTCCGAGACAGCCGTGCGTGCAACGAGGCCGCCGAGGCGCTCGGCTGCCAGGTGCCGGCCCCGTTTCAGGCACTCGCTTTTCTCGCTCTTTCAGTCATCCCGAAGCTCAAGATCACGGATCGGGGTCTCATCGACGTCGACCGCTTCGAGGTGGTCTCGCTCGCGGCGGATT
>JACCTQ010000100.1 GCA_013812265.1 Actinomycetota bacterium | reverse complement strand
GGTTGGACGCCGGGGCGTTGGCGTAGAAGACGAGCCCCGATTCTCTCTTCGACTGCTTGATCAGAGCGGCGCGCGGGTCGGGTGCTCTGTCTCCCCTGTCGCTTCGCGCTCCTGCCTGGCCTGCCAGAAGCGCTCCCGCAACGAGTGCGAGCACGGCGAAGGGAAACCAGCGCCGACTGGATGTTCGTGTCATCTATTCCTCCCACGTCGGAGTCTCCCGGCCGTAGGAGACGGCACGGGGGTCGGTCGCGTCGAAGGTTATCGGCAGCGATCGCGCCCAGGACGGCTGGAGAGGGTGCACGCCAGGGTCGGCGGCCGGCGCCGATCGAAGCAGTCACTCCGCGATCGACTCCGACAGGTTCGCGACAGAGCCTCCGAGTGGTACATCGCCATCGGCTCGCCGGCCTCGGCACGGTCACGTTGATGCCTATTGTGCGAGCAGTCGGCCTTATGACGCGACAAGCATTGGACGCGCGGCAGCTGACCGCGCACGACTTCCCCAGGTCTCGCCTCCGATGATCCGGCCGGCGCAACCCGAGGATGCGGGACGGGTGCAGGAACTTCTCCGCGAATACGCGACCGGCCTCGGTATCGACCTGTCCTTTCAGGACTTCGAGGCCGAGCTCGCCGACCCGCTCGCGTTCTACGAGGTCGTGCTGCTCGCCGACGACGACGGCTGCGTGGGGCTCCGTCGTGTCGACGACCGGATGTGCGAGATGAAGCGGCTCTTCGTGCGCCCCGAGGCGCGCGCGGGCGGGCTCGGGCGCCGGCTGGCGGAGGCAATCGTGGCGGAGGCCCGGAAGCGCGGATACCGCCGGATGCTCCTCGACACGCTGCCGTCGATGGCGGCCGCGCAGACGCTCTACTCCTCGCTCGGCTTCCGGGAAACCGAGCCCTACCGCTACAACCCCGTGCCCGGTACGAGGTTTCTCGAGCTGCCGCTTTGAGACAGGTGGCAACTGGTCTAGCGTCGTGTCCATCCGGGCCGTCAGCGTCCGCGACTGTCACTAACGCCGCCACACGGAAAAGCCAGCCGGAGCAGGCATTTCGGCTAGTTTCTGAGGAGCCGACGCGCGGATTCGAACCGCGGACCCCTTATTTACGAGCGTTGCTCAGGTGTCGCCGCCAGTCGCCCCGAGTCGCGAGAAGCCGCATGAATCCAAGGAATCGTCACGACCGGCGAGGGCGGCCGAAGACCGCCGACGGCAAACACGTGGACCCCGCGTAGACCCCGAACCGCCCTCATGGCGCGCGACAGCGCGCTAGCCCCCTTGCCCGACCAGGCGAGGACTGGCTACTTGGCACGGCGTCAGCGCGCAACGATCATGTGCACATGCCGGAGCTTCCGAGCGGAACCGTCACACTGCTCTTCACCGACATCGAGGGCTCGACGCGCCTGCTGCACGAGCTCGGCGAGCGGTACGCAGAAGTGCTCGCTGAGCACCGCCGCGTCTTGCGCGAGGCCTTCTCGCGACACGGCGGGATCGAGGTGGACACGCAGGGCGACGCGTTCTTCGTCGCGTTCGCGCGCGCGAGCGACGCGGTTCTCGCCGCGGGTGAGACCCAGGACGCCCTCGCCGACGGACCGGTGCGCGTGCGGATCGGCGTGCACACCGGCGAGCCGGTCGTGACGGACGAGGGGTACGTGGGCGCCGACGTGCACCGGGCGGCGCGGATCATGAGTGCCGGTCACGGGGGACAAGTTCTCCTGTCGGAGACGACGCGCCGGCTGCTCGACGAGACGGAAAAGGTGCACGATCTCGGCGACCATCGCCTCAAGGACCTGACAGCGCCCCAGCGCCTCTATCAGCTGGGCGACGCGCACTTCCCGCCGCTCCGGACGCTCTACCGGACGAACCTGCCGATCCAGCCGACGCCGCTCGTCGGCCGGGAGCGTGAGCTCAAGGAGGCCGGGACGCTCATCCGCTCGCACCGCTTGCTCACCCTCACGGGGCCCGGGGGCAGCGGCAAGACCCGCCTGGCGCTTCAGCTCGCGGCCGAGGCCGTGGAGCAGTTCCCCGACGGCGTCTTCTGGGTCCCGCTGCAGGCGCTCCGCGACCCGACCCTCGTCGAGCGGGCGATCGGAGCGTCCGTCGGCGCCGACGACGGCCTGATCGAGTACGTGGGGAACAAGCGGCTGCTTGTCCTCCTCGACAACTTCGAACAGGTCGTCGAGGCGGCGCCGAACGTCGCGGCGCTGCTCGCCGGCACGCCCCACGTGACGGTGCTCGTTACGAGCCGTGAGCCGCTGCAGGTGGAGTCCGAGCAGCGCTACCCGGTCGAGCCCTTGCCCGAGGACGACGCCGCCCTGCTCTTCCTCGAGCGCGCCCGCGCCGTCGCCCCCGCCTTCCGCCCGACGGGGGTGGTGGGCGAGATCTGCCGGCGCCTGGACGGGCTGCCACTCGCGATCGAGCTGGCGGCGGCGCGGGTGGCGCTGCTGGAGCCGGAGGAGCTCCTCGCGCGGCTGGAGCAGCGGCTCTCGCTGCTGGCCTCGCGCTCACGCGACGCGCC
>JACCTQ010000334.1 GCA_013812265.1 Actinomycetota bacterium | reverse complement strand
AAGCCCTCCCGCCGCCCGGGTCATCGCCTGGCTGGGGATCGGAGTCACGAGGACAGGCGTCGACTTCCGAGTTGTAGACACGCGCGGTGACGGCGGTTCGCGCCCAGACGCGGACACAGAACTGCTTGTCGGCCGTCTCGTCGGAAAAGAGCGCGACCCACGCCTGATCTCCCCGTGAGTTCTCGCCACGCGCCAGCTGCCAAAGCTCGACCCGATGGCGGTGGATCGCGCTCGACGGATTGCCGACCTCCCGGCCCACGGCATTCATCGCCTCCAAGGTGGCCTGGTCGTCATTCATCCCGGCGTACGAGCTGTCGCCGCTGCAGCCCGCCAACAGGGCTGCCGCAACGACCAGGACGCATGCAGCGCGCGGCACTCGCACCTGCTTCGGCGGTGTGCCTGCTTGCCGTGCGGCTCCTCGACGAGCGCTCGCGCCGGTAGAGGCACGGGCGGGAGACCCGATCAGCGCCCCCAACCCCGGCCTCGCCCACCCACGCGCTGGGTCGCGTTCTCCTGAGTGACCGGGCGGGCGACCGGAGCGGTGACCGGCGCCGGCCGCGAGGATGCGGGAGGCGGTGGGGGCGCCACTGCCGGTGCCTGCGCCGGTGTTGTGCTCGCGCTCGCTCGCCAGCTTGCCCGCGCCCGCGAGATCAGGCGGGACCTCAGCGGCGAGGCAGCGCGGACGCTCGTGCTCGAGCGAGCCGCCCGCGCTTGCTCCCTGGCGCGCCTGGCCGCTCTCGTTTGCTCCCGCACGGCTCGTCTCGCCGCCAACAGCTCACCGCGCAGCCGGCGCAGCGTCTCGTTCGCCGCTCCGAGCTGGGCGTTCAGCCTCGTTATCTGGGCCCCCGCGGACTGCTCGGCCTCGGTGGCCGAGGCGAGTCGTCCGAACAGCTTCTCATTGGTCGAGCGGAGGCTGGCCGTCTCGCGCCGGAGATCGGCGATCGCGTCATCCTGCTCGTCGTTCGTGGAGTAGAGCGCGACGGCCCCGGCAGTGAGGAGCCCGGTCAGGATGCCGACCACGACCAGGAGGATGATGAGCGTTCCTTCGCTACGTCCTTCCATCGGCCGTCCCAGCGTACAAGGGCCGCATGCCGTCGTGGCGTGCCGCCAGCCGCGCACACCGTCGTGTCGGGTAGGCTCCCGCGCCGTGGAGAACGCGGTCTACATCCTCATCGTGCTCGTAGTCCTGGTGTTCGCCTTCCTGCTCGGGGCGCTGGGGCGCGCTCGCGATTCAGGTGAGAGCTCGGAGGCCGCCCGTTTGACCACCGAGCTCGAGGAGGAGCGGGCGCGTGTCCGGGAGCTCGAGACGGAGCTGGAGCGGGCGAGAAGCTAACGAGTCTGGGCGACGGCCCACCGGGCCTCGGCCTCGTATGGGTTGTCCCGGTAGCGCGTCGCGAGATAGGTCAGCGTCATCGCGACCGGCCGGTTCTGCATCTGCCAGATGTGGCAGAGCTCGTGGCAAACGAGGTCGTCCGAGACTCCTTCCCGGGGCGGATTGCGCAGGAGGATCGTCCGCCACAGCGCGTAGCCGGAGTACCGCCGGAAGCGCGGCAGCCGGAAGAACCAGGGCGCGACGACGATGCGAACGCGGTCGGTGCGAATGGGCTCCGGATAGAGCGTCAGAGAATCGAGCCGCGCGCGGGCGCGCTCCAGCGCAGCTCGTCCCTCGTCGCTCAAATCGGCCTCTCCCAGTGCTCCGCCCCGGAAGGCGCTTGATGATCCTGGCGCGCGAAAAGCAAGCCGGGGAAGGACGCAGGGAGCGCGCATGTGCGGGCACATGTAAGCGACTGAGGACGCAGTCCGGCGCCGCTTTGCAGCCGCCCAGGGCGCGAGCGACTTCCGGGGCGGAGCACTAAATCTGCGGGGGCGTGAGCACCAGCACGGCCTTCCCGTCTGGGGCCTGCTGGAACGTGAACTGGAACAAATTCTCCTGGGTCAGCTCTGCTCGGGGGTGAGCGGGCCAGTGTCGGGAAGTGTCGCGTGAAGCGGTTTCTCGAGCACCTTCTGGACGTCGCTGCGCCGGAAGAACAGCGCAAACGTCGCATTTTGGCCCGCCCGCGGAGGCATGAACGCCACCACCGAGTCGAGGTCGTCCTGGTAGCGGAAGCTGTAGAGCGCGAGCTCGAGCGCCTGCCGGTGCAGGAGGCGAGCACGCTGCGGCGTCGCCGCGCCCTCGCGGATGGCGCAGCGCTGCCCTAGCCCGCAGAGCTGATACGAGATGCTGTCCTCGGCGGGAAAGACCTTCAGATCGTCCACGCCGCTGCCGTAGGCGAGCAGGAAGTGACCGACGTCGATGTTCTGGATGCTCGGCTCGCTGGCGATCACGCCGACCAGCTGTGCTCCGCTCTGCAGGCGATACCTCTGTGACACGTGCTCGGCGATCTCGCTATAGCGGGCGATGCCTTTCTCGGTCGGGCGCCAGTCCGACCATCGCGTCGCCACCTCGTCGGGTCGATCGACAAGAACGACGAAGGCGCCGATCGCTAGGCCCGCCAGCATCGCGAGCACCGCGTAGGCGACGCCGAAACGGCGCGCGTGTGTGCTTCGCGAAGCCGGTTCTCCGACCGGTGCCACACGCGGAATCTCGGCCGACGAGTCGGGTGCGGGGATCGCTAGATCTTCGGCCATACCTGCTCGTCCGTGAGGTCTAGCTCGGGAACCTTCAAGTCAGCCTGCTGGAGGAGATCGACAAGCTCGTTTCCGTACAGCTCTCGTCGTTCGATCACGACCTCGGCTATGTGCTCGACCTTGTCCTTGTTCGCCGCGATCAGATGATGGGCGTGCACGTAGGCCTGGCCGAGCAGCTGAGTGGCTGTCCTGCGCTTGTCCCGGTCGTTGAGGACTCCGGCGATCGGGTCGTGGTCGAACGGACCACCACCGCCGGAGCGGTTCATGATCTGTGTCCCGATGCGCTCGAAGCGGGTCATGATGTCGGCCCTGGCCTCGTCCTCGTCCTCGCGCTTGCGGAACTTGCCGTTCAGCTCGATCCGCTCGGGGCCCATTGCGCAGGCGCCGACCATCCAAGCGGCGCGGGCAGTGCCGCTCTGCACGTCGCCCCCCACGCCGGTGGAGTTCTCTCCGTAGAAGACATGCTCGGCCGCCATGGCCCCCAGGGTCCACACGAGTTGACCGACCTCGTCGCTCTGCCAGGAGCTGAAGCGCTCTTCCTTCTCGAGCGCCATGTGGTGGCCGAGGGCTGCGCCTCGCCGCCTGATCGACAGACGCGTCGACTCCGCCCCCTTCAGGTAGACGTGCGCTGCGACCGCGTGGCCGGCCTCGTGAATCGCGACCGCCCGCGTCTCCTCGGGTATGTAGTCGATGTTGATCGCGGTACCCGACTCCACCGTCGTCATCGCCTCCACGAGGTCGTACCAGCCGAACCGCTCGCGCCCGTCGTGGTGCGCGTAGGTGAGCGCCATGGAGCAGACCTGCTCGATCATCGCGGGTGAGTACCCCATCGTGATGCGAGCCACCTCGTCGCGGCGCGTAGGCGTGTCGAGATCCGGCTCGTGTGCGACCTTCGTGATGTAGAGGTCGAAGATGTCGAGCCGGTCCTGCTTCGTCGGTGTCCGGAACCAGACGTGCCGGCCCATTCGCCCCGGGCGTGTCAGCGCCGGGTCGAGAACCTCGATCGGCACGTTCGTCGCCCCGATGAAGTAGATCTGCTCGCGGCGAGGCGGAGGGGGCGGGAGGCGGAGCGAGACGCTTCCTACGCGGCGAGGGATCACGTAGCACGCGTCGAGGAAGGTGTTGAAGCGATTCGTGGAGACCCGCCGCATGAAGGGTGGTTGTCGATGCCGTCCATGATCACGAGCAGCTGGTTCAGCGCGAGGCCCCCGCCCATGCCCATCATTCCTCCCGGGAACGCCTGGTTCAGGATGCCGCCCACCTTGCGCACGAATGCCGGATAGCGGTTCGGCTGCTCCGGCTCGCGCTGCTCGAACAGGCGCTCGCGCCACGCGCGGTTCTCGAGGATCAGGTCGCCGGTCGAATTGAAGGCGCCGTTCGGCCCGTAGAAGCAGTGGTCGTGAAAGCTCGGCGGCTGAGCGCCGGAAAACCCGCCCATGCCGCCGGCGCCGCCCAGCGCCGACCGGCGTCGGCCCACCGCGTCGATCTCGTCGATGAAGACGATGCACTGACCGCCCCACTTCCGGGCCAGCCGCTTCGCCTTGGCCGCGAGGTAACGAACGATGACGACGTCCATACCGATGAACGTCTGCGCGAAGCCCGATCCCGGCATGGAGATGAACGGGCAGTTGAAGCCGGTGGCGATGGCCTTGGAGAGCATCGTCTTGCCGGTCCCGGGCGCGCCGAGGAGCAGCAGGCCTCGCTCGCGCTTGCCGCCGGCGCGCTCGAAGGCCTCGCCGGACTGCCAGAGGGAGACCACGCGACGAACCTCTTCCTTGGCCTCGGCCTGCCCGCGGACGTCGCCCAGGCGGACACCCCACTCCGCATCCCCCGGCTCGAAGCTCTGCATCTGGGTGATCCCCATCAGCACCAGAGGGCCGAAGAGAATGAGGAAGTTGAAGAGGAAGAAGACCGGAAAGATGATCGCGTAGACGAGGATCTGAGGATTCGAGGCAAAGGAGGCGGCGCCGCTGACGATCGCCGACAGGGTTCCCCACCAGGTGGCGGAGTGACCGACCAGCACCTGGACGATCCACACGATCGTCGGGATGATCAGCAGGAAGACGGCGAGGCGAAACTTCTTGCGCCAGTACCACGCCCGCCGCCGGTTGACAACGTCGTCCTCGCGCAAGCGTTGGCTGTCGTCGCCGAAGAGGCTCGGCCAGGGGATGAAGCGCCGCGTCCCGACGTCAATCAAGCCGCGGAAGGCGATCACGGCGAGGAAGGTGACCAGCAGGGACCACCCGATCGGCCACCCTTCTTGCTTGTTGAAGTAGACGAAGAGCGCCGGACTCGTCATCACCGCGACGGCGGTCGCCGCGCGAGTGAGCTTGCGCCACTGACCGGCGAGGACCTGGCCCTCTTGGTTGGAAGGGAGCGTTGCCCGCAGCGGCTGCTCGGCCGTCGCCATCAGGCGAGTCTAGCCTTCGTGTTTTCCATCACTTCTCCTTAGACGGCGGGCTTCTGCCGAAGTAAGTGGGCGTTTGTGGCTCAGAGCCACAAAGAGCTTTCGGGGCCGTTCCGACCTGTTATCCGCTAGCGCGGAGCGGTTTCGCAGCGCCGGGCGGGTTTGTGGCTCAGAGCCACTTTCTCCCCGGGGCGCCGCCCGCGTAGGATCAGCCGGCGGTAAACGGGACTACTTGACCGAGCCGGCGAGCAGCCCTTGCACGAAGTAACGCTGGAGGCTGAAGAACACCGCGAGCGGGACGGCCATCAGGACGAAAGCGCCCGCGCTCAGAAGGTGCCACTCCACGCCATAGGTGGACTGCACCTGACTGATCCGGACCGTGAGCGGAAGGTCGTCAGGCTCCTGGACGAAGACCAGCGCCATCAGCAGGTCGTTCCACACCCAGAGGAACTGGAAGATGCCGAACGAGGCGAGCGCCGGGACGGACAGCGGCAAGATCACCCGGAAGAAGATTCTCAGGTTCGAGGCGCCGTCCACGCGCGCTGCCTCTATGAGGTCGCGCGGGAGCGTGATGAAGAAGTTGCGTAAGAGGAACACGGCGAACGGCAGCGCGAAGGTCGTGTGCGCGATCCAGATGCCGACGAAGGAGCCGGTGATGAGGTCTTCCTTGCCGGTCGTCCAGTTGCCGAGGTCGCGGAACATCCGTAGCACGGGCACCAGCGTCATCTGCACCGGAATCACCATCAGGGCGACGATGCCGAGAAAGATGGTGTCGCGGAACGGGAACCGGATCCACGAGAACGCGTAGGCGGCGGCCGCACCGATCAGCAGCGGGAAGAGCGTGGCCGGGATGCTGATCATGAGGCTGTTCAGGAAACTCGAGCCCATGTTCTGGTTCGACAGCACGTTCTCGTAGTTGTCGAGCGTGAAGTTGAAGTTCGAGAGCGTCTCCCACCAGCCCGACGAGGCGATGTCGGGCCGGTTGCGGAACGAAGTCACCAGCAGGCCGACCGAAGGAATCAGCCAGATGACCGCGATCGCGATCAGGACGAGGTGCACGGGTGACCGGCTGACGAAGTTGACGAGCCGCTCGCTGACGGTGGCCGGATGGGCCCGCGCGACGGGAACCGCCTGCGTGCTCACTGCACGACCGCCTCACTGCGGAAGCGCTTGATGTTGAAGGCCATGATCGGGATCATCATGATCAGCATGATCACGGCGATGGCCGCGCCGTAGCCGCCCTTCGAACCCTGGAACGTCTGGTCGTACATGGTGTATGCGATCACCTGGCTGGCCCCGTTCGGACCGCCGGCTGTCATGACGTAGATGATGTCGAAGACCTTGATCACGTTGATCACGAGCCAGACCGTGACGACCGAGATTGGCAGGCTGAGCAGCGGGAACTGAATACGGCGGAAAATGTCCCACTCCGTCGCGCCGTCCGTCCGCGCGGCCTCGATCACCTCCTGTGAGATGCCCTTCAGCGCCGCCGAGAGTACGACCATGGCGAAACCGGCCGACGCCCAGACGTACGCGAAGATGATCGCGTAGTTGACCGTGCTCTCGCGGCCGAGCCAGGAGATCGGGTCTCCGCCGAAACCCTGGATGGCGGCGTTCAGGACCCCGATATCGGGGTCCGGGCTGTAGACGAACTTCCAGATGATGGCGACGGCCGTGGCCGCGATTGCCATCGGCACGAAGATAATCGCCTTGATCATCGACTCGTAGCGGACGCGCGTGGCTAGCACGGCCATCAAGAGTCCGAGGATCAGACAGAGAGACGTGTACAGGACGATCCACTTGATGTTGTTGACGAGCGCCCCGTCCGGCGGAAACCCGGATAGATCGAGGAAGCGCCGGTCGTTCGTCAGGAGGCGCTCGAAGTTGTCGAGCCCGACGAACTCCCGGAAGCGGAGCCCCCGTCCCGTGTCGAGGGAGAGCCGGATCGTCCACAGGACGGGGTAGACCATGAAGACGACCAGCAGGATGATGGCCGGCAGGGAGAACATCAGTCCCTGCCAGCCACCACGGGCCATGAACTCGGCCCGCCGCGAGCGCGGAGTCGCGCCGCCGACGACGGTCCCGGGGGCGGTGCTCACGCACCGCCCCTAACGAAACCGAGAGGAGGACGCCACCGAGGGCCGTGGCCGCTGGCCCGCCGCGAAAGCGGCGGAACAAGCGTCACGAGCCCCACGGCCGCTCCTTCTGTCGGGGATTGCGGAGCAATCCCCCTTACGCTCCGAACTCCGCCGAGGCCTGATCCTGGAACTCGGTCAGTAGTTGATCGATCTTGTCCGGGGTCTTGATGACGCCCTGGAGGACGGTCGGCCATTCGGTGCCGAGCGCTCCCGGCAGGAGGTCTGAGCCGTCGAACGCGAACGTCTCCGCCTCGCGCACCTGCTGCGCCTCCTTGCGGACGAGCGGGTTCGGGTAGGCGCTCAGCTCGACACCCTTGTTCGGGGACACGATGGCACCGGTCGAGACCCAGGTCGTTCCGGCCTCGGGGCTCGCGAGGAACTCCATCAGCTTCTTCACGTCGTCGTTGTTCTCGAACGCCACCGCGACGTCACCGGCGCCGAGGAGCGGTTGACCGTGCTGAGGATCGATCGTGGGGAAGGGGAAGAAGTCGATGTCCTTGCCCACCCTCAGCTTGGGGTTCACCTCGCCGAGCGCGATGCCGCCGACGAAGCCGCCCTCGTAGTAGAGCTCCGCTTTCGGGTTCGTACCGAAGACCTGCCCTATCGAGTCCACGAACGCCGTTCCGAGCGCCCGCTCGATCCCGCCCGGGACGTTCTCGCCGTTGATGATCTTGACCATCTCCTGGAGAGCGCCCTTCACGGACGGATCGGTGAACGGCAGGTCGCCCGCGAACAACTTGTCGTACTTGTCCGGGCCGTACTTGTAGAGGTAGATGCTCTCGAACCAGTCGGTGAGCGGCCAGCCGTCACCTGCGCCGACGGCCCACGGCGTCTTGCCCGCATCCTTGTACTTCTTCGTCAGGCTGAGCAGCTCTTCCCACGTCTTCGGAGGCTGCGCGCCGAGCTCCTTGAGCGAGTCGGGCCGGTACCAGATGGTGCTCTTGGAGTTCGCCTTGGCTACGACGCCGT
>JACCTQ010000328.1 GCA_013812265.1 Actinomycetota bacterium | reverse complement strand
GCGCCCGCTTCGGCCGCGAAGCGGGCGGCCCGTACGTCGAGCTGCTGCTCGAGGAGAACGGCGACGTCTCCGAGCGAGGCGCTCCGGGGAACCTCGACACGCTGGTCGACGAGGAAGTCGACCAGCTCGCGTCGGCAGGCCGCGGCGATACCGCGTGCATCACGTCGTGTCAGATACCGGCTCCGCCGAACCGCCAGCTTCCCGAGCCCGAGGAAAGCGACCGCACACACCATGGTCGCTAGGAGCACCCAGAGTCCCGTCACGTCTTGCGCGTCGGTCGTGGTCGCGGCTCCTGGCGCGCGCTCGCCCTGGATCAGCGGGCCCCGGCTGCCTGGCGCTCCCGCCTCGCCGAAGTTGCGGAGGATGTCGATCGCCGTGGCGGCGGCGCCCACGGCGACCTCGGCCGCGCCCGGAGAGTCGAAACTTCGGGAGCTGACCGTGTAGGAGCCGGCGAGCGCGCCACGGCCGGGCGTGGGGTCGAACGGGAGCCAGCCGTAGCCGTGGAACCAAACCTCCACCCAGGTGTGCGCGTTGTGGTCGGTGACCGTCCAGGCGCCCTGGTCCTGGTCGTAGACGCCGCTGGTGAAGCCAGCCGCCACGCGAGCGGGAATACCCAGATACCGGAGCATGAGCGCCATCGCGCCGGCGTACTGCTGGCAGTATCCGCGCTTCGTACGAACCGCGAAATCCACCAGCGGGGGCACTTCGACGGCCGCTGGAGGCCGCTCGTCGTAGATGAACCCCCCCGCCGTCCGGAACCAGGACTCGAGCGCGATCACGGCCGCATAGGGGTTGCGGGGGTTCCCGACTATCCGCCTCGCCTCCGCGTAGAGCTCGGCGTACGGTGCGAGCCTCTCGTCGTAGTCGTACTCGCGGAAGAGGCTCCGCACTACGGCCTCCCGCCCGCGAGTCCCGAACGGCGGCACGCGAACGGTTGGTACGACGTTCAGCGACGCGCTCGCCAGCAGCGCGGGCGGGTACAGCGGTCTCGAGGCTCCCAGCTGCCGGGGCGTGGGTGTCGCTGCGACGCTCCAGACCGAATAACGGTCGCCGCGCGAGAGCTCATGCGGCGCGAGCGCAATCCCGCCCTCAGCGTAGGTGACCGGCGGCAGGTCGCGTGCATCGTAGGCAACCGGGATGCTGGCGCCGACGAGATGGCGGTCGCGCAGGCCTTCCACGGTGACCTCCTGCCGCACCCGCCGCGAGTTCCGTGCCCGCCGCGGGAGGAGCGGATCGGCCATGTCGGCCGACGTCCCCGGGGGCACGAGGGCCACCGACAGATCTTCGGCCCAGCCGTAGCCTGTGAACCGGTCCAGAGTGGTGGCCCGCCAGTACAGCGATCGAGGAGGCGCCTTGATGGTCAAGACCGGCGTCCTCCGCTTGGGAAAGCGAATTCCGGTGTAATCGGAATCCCATACATAGGACACCGTCACACGCGCAGCCTGCGTGTACGGGTCCCACGCCTTCCAGTCGAGAAACGCGTCCTTCGCCACCGCGGGCGAGGACGAAGCTACCACGGCGCAGAGAAGCGCGACCGCCCCCGTGGCGAGCGCCGGCCGCAACACTCGGTCGGCGCCTGGCCGGCAGCCGACCAGCAGGATGAGAACGAATGCGAGGAGCAGCGCCCCCTGCGCCGGCTCCCCACCACCCGGCCCCAGCGTCGCAGGCCACGCAGCGCCGGCAACGAGGAGTGCCGAGGCAGCGAGGCCCCGCCGTGCGGCGATGGTGAAGGCAAGCGCGAGGCAGAAGGCGAAGACGGCCAACACGGTCACGGCGTGCATCGCGGCTTGACGGCTCGGATCGAAGGGAACGGTGACATCGAAGAACTGGAGGGCTCCGTCCGCAAGCGCCGCGGCGAGCCCGCCCGGCACGTCGCGGAAGCCGGCGGCTAACGCCACCAGCGTCGCGGCGACGACGGCCGGCGCGCGGAGCCACACCGGGCGAGCGAGTGCTGCAAGGAGCGCGAGTAGGACGACCGCGAACACCTCCTGTGGCCGACGCGGCTCCTCGAGGCGCAGCCAGTTGGCGGCCACGAGCACCGCCGGCAGCGCGTAGAGAATCGTCGTCCCGGCGCCGTGCTCGAGCGCCTCTAGCAACCGAAGTCTTGTGCCGTCGGGGCGACGGCGAACCGTCATTCTGCTCGAGCCTCTACGAGCGTTAACCATGCGCCGCTCTCGACGCAGCCTCACCCGATAGCACGGATGCAAGGTCGTCTCCGCGACGCAGCACGGCAACGGAGATGCCGGCGCCACGGAGCCGTAACAGCTCGGGGTAACGCGGGAACGGCGTGCCGGCGTGGTCACCGAATGTGCTCGCCTCCACATAGACGCAGCTGACCGCGGAACGGCGCTGTGCGCGCTCGACGAGGCGCTCGACGAGCCCGGTCCCCAGCACGGCGGTGACGACCGCGATCTCGAACGCCCGAGCTGCTCTCGATTCGTCGCCCACGAGAAAGTCGGCCGCGGTGTGGCGGCCCGTCGGCTCGACGGCTGCGAGCACCTCGAGGGCAGCCCGCCAGTCGCTCTCGCTCCGCACCGTGACGACCTCGCGCGCCGCAGACGCCACGACCAGCGCGGCGGCACGGCCCCGGCGCGTCTGCGCGCGAAGGATCGATCCCGCCGCGCGCACCTGAGCATCGAAGCTCGAGTCGGGAGACCGGCCAACGACCGAGGCGGACGTGGCATCGAGGAGGACGACGAGCTCATCGCGAGGAGCGTCTTCCAGCTCCTTGACCATCAGCTCACCCCGTTTCGCCGTCGACGGCCAGTGCACCTTCCTCAGTGACTCGCCCTCCTCGTACTCCCGAACGCTGTGGAGATCGAACCCGGTGGGCCGCCGGAGGAGGAGCCGGCGTCCTTCGCCGACCGTTGACCCGCTGTCCGAGAACAGCCCGTGCAGCTCGGCGAGACGGGGATATACGACCAGGCCTCCGGTCCCGTGCAGCAGCACATCGGCCCGCTGGAGCCCGAACGGATCCTCGAGTACGACGCGTGCCTCGTCGAAGCGGTAGCGCCCGCGTGGCGCCTGCTTCAGCTCGTACTCGCCGACGTACTGCCGTTGGCCGTGTCGTGTGAGCGGAGTGACGATGGTGCCCAGCCGGGCAGCATGCTCGACGAGGTGTACCGATACTCCCGCAAGCCGCCGTTCCACCTCGAGCTCCAGCCGGACACGGAGGTCGGCGCCCTCGACGTTGTCACCTGCCTCGGCCTCGCGTCGGAGGCGCATCGGCACGGCGGAAAGCCGGACGGCTCCGAAAGCGAGCGCAACGGCGATCCCGAGCCCGACGGCGACGGGATAGAGCAGCTTGGAGCCGAAGGCCCAGGCGGCCAGGTAGGCGAGCCCGGCCATCGCCAGCGCGATCCGGCCGCGTCCCGGGAGGCGCCCGGTCACGCCGGTACGGGCGTCCGATCGAGCGCGTCCCGGACGATGTGGAGACCGGTGAGGCCAGCCGACCGCGCCTCCGGAGCGAGGATGAGCCGGTGCGCCAGGATCGGCTCGGCGATCGCCTTGACGTCCTCGGGCAGAACGTAGGCGCGCCCCTCTGCCACGGCTCGGGCCTTGGCGACGCGGAGCAGCGCGATACCGGCCCTGGGGCTCGCCCCCACGTACAGGCGACCGTCCGACCGCGTCTCGCGCAGAAGCGAGACGACGTAGTGGTTCAGGCTCTCCTCGACGTACACCTGCCTTGCGTGCTCGGCGAGAGCGACCATCTCCGATGCCGTGGAGACGGGCTCCAGAGTGTCCAGCGGCGGCTCTCCGGTCTGCTCCGTCAGCATCTTCGCTTCCTCGTGGAGCGGTGGGTAACCGATCGACACGCGCATCGTGAAGCGGTCGAGCTGGGCCTCGGGGAGCGCGTACGTGCCCTCGTACTCGATCGGATTCTGAGTTGCCATGACGATGAACGGCCGCGCGAGCTCGTACGTGGTGCCGTCGGTCGTGACCTGGTTCTCCTGCATGCACTCCAGGAGGGCCGCCTGCGTCTTCGGAGACGCCCTGTTGATCTCGTCGACCAGCAGGAGGTTCGCAAAGACAGGGCCGGGCCGGAACTCGAACTCGTTCGAGCGCTGATTGAAGACGTTTACGCCGGTCACGTCGGAAGGCAGGAGATCGGGCGTGAATTGCAACCGCGAGAACGAGCAATCGAGCGAGCGGGCCAGCGCTTTGGCGAGCATCGTCTTCCCGACGCCGGGGTAGTCCTCGATGATCAGATGACCCTCTCCGACGAGGCAGAGCACGCAGAGCTGCAGGGTCTTTGCCGGAGCGTGGATCACGCGGGCGATGTTGCGGACGACCGCGGCAAGCGCCTCGGTCGGGGCTGCGGGCCGGACTCGCTCTCTATCTGCTGTGCGCTCGTCCATCCCGCCTCTCGAGGAGCCGTGCAGCCTCGTCCAGGATCTCCGCTGCGATCACCCGCTTGGGCGCCTTGTCCAGCCGCCGCTCGCCGTCCGGCGAGACGAGGAGGACCTCGTTCTCTCGAGCCCCGAAGCCGATATCGCCGCGCGAGATGTCGTTGTAGGCGATCAGGTCGACCCGTTTTCCCGCGAGCTTCTCCCGCGCTCGCGCAAGGCCGTCCTCTCCATGCTCCGCCGCGAAACCCACCAAGACCTGGCCGTTGGTTCGCCCCGCGCCGAGCGTTGCCAGAACGTCGTCCGTCGGTTCCAGCTCGACGTCCCAACGCTCGCCGCTCTTCGCCCGCTTGCCCGCGCCTCTCGCAGCCGGACGGTAATCAGCCACCGCCGCGGCCATCAGGACGATGTCCGCGCCGGCCCGTGCAAGGGCCTCGCGCATCATGTCCGCTGCAGTGGGTGTCTCGATGACTGCGATGCCCGCGGGCGGTTCCACCTCGAGGTTGGCGGCAAGCAGGGTCACGTCCGCCCCGCGCCGATGTGCCTCGGCAGCCAGCTCGACGCCCATACGGCCCGAGGAGCGATTGCCGAGGAATCGCACCGAATCGAGTGGCTCTCGCGTGCCACCGGCGGTCACGAGCACCGAGCTGCCCTGGAGCGAGGCCCCGACACGGAGCAGCTCCTCACAGCGCCTCGCGATGGCGTCGGGCTCAGCCATGCGGCCGACCCCCGACTCACCTTCGGCGAGCTCCCCGGCCTCCGGACCGATTAGCTCCACACCGCGCTCCCGCAGCAGGCTTACATTCGCCTGCGTAGCGGCGTGATCCCACATCCGGCTGTTCATGGCGGGGGCGACGAGCGTCGGCCCGGCGTGGGCGAGAGCGGCCTCGGCCAGCGCCGTATCGGCGAGCCCGTGAGCAAGCTTCGCGAGCGTGTTCGCAGTCAGAGGAGCGACGACGAGCAGGTCGGCACGCTGCAGGTGCGGGTACGGCTCGTCGGAAGGTCCGCGCCGAGCGAGCGCGTGAAACGTTGCAGCCCGCACGAACCGCTCGGCGCCGGGCGTAAGAAGGGGGATGACGTCGTGCCCGGCGCGAACGAGCAGCCGCAAGAGCTCGCAAGCCTTGTAAGCGGCAATCCCGCCGGTAACCCCCAAAAGGATGCGAGCCACGTGCACATTGTGCCGACGACTCGCCCGGATCTGCCGGTCCGGCTCGAAAAACCATGAAAAATTAGCCGGGGATCAACAACGAGTCGTCGGCGGAGCCGGGCTTTGCCCGAGCGCAGCCTTAACTACGGCTGGACTCGGCGAGCGCCGAAGGAGGGGGCACACGGGGGAACCACGGGTTCCTCCGTGCTAGGCGGAGCCGAGCTCTGCTCCGCGGGAGCCTTACCGACGCGGGTGTTGGCGAGCCAAGAAGAAGGGGGCCAACGGGGGAAACATGGTTTCCCCCGTTTTATCGGCGGTATTCGTACCTGATCTTGCCCTGGGCGATCTCTTCCAGGGACATGGTCAGGTAGTTCTTCGACCGCGACTCGACGAGGGGCGGCGGGAAGTCGTCGAACGTTCCCTCGCCGAGTTGATGGTGATAGTTGTTGATTTGGCGGGCTCGCTTCGCGGCGATGATGACGAGTGCGTAGCGCGAGTCCACGTTCTCGAGCAGTTCGTCGATACCTGGATTGATCATGCCGACATGCTACCGGCGGTCGTTCGGGCACGGCCGATGATGCCCGCGACCTCGCTCACCGCCCGCTCCAGATCGTCGTTCGTGACAGCGTATTCGAACTCGCCTGCCTGCTGGCGCTGGCGGCGGGCCAGCGCCAGCCGTTCCTCGATCTCCCCGGTGCTCTCGGTCGCCCGAGCTCGCAGCCGGCGTTCCAGCTCCTCGAAGCTCGGCGCGTCCACGAAGATGGCAAGGCAGCCGGGCAGCTCGTCTCGAACCGCGAGAGCGCCCTGGATCTCCAGCTCGAGCACGCAGGTCCGGCCGGCCGAGCGGATTCGCTCGAGCTCGGACCGCAGAGTCCCGTACCGATGACCGGAAACGTATTCGACCCATTCGAGAAAACCGCCCGCCGCGGTGCGGTCAGCAAACTCCTGCTTGGAAAGGAACCAGTACTCGCCGCCGTCTCGTTCTCCCGGGCGGCGCGCGCGCGTGGTCGCCGAAACCGCCACCTCGAGCTCCGGCATTGCCTCGACGAGAGCCTTGATCAGCGTTCCTTTGCCCGCGCCCGAAGGCCCGGTGATGACAACCAGCTTGTCGGCTTCCGCTGGGAAACCCTGTGAGGTCGGGCCGCTCACGGCCTCTCTTCATAGCCTTCTCGCGAAGCGAGAAGGCTAGCGGTGGAAGAGCCCAATCAGCTCCGCGCGCTGGCGCTCGGACAAACCTCCGACCGTCTTCGCCTGACTGATCCGACACTGATTCAGAAACCGAGCCGCCTTCACCCTTCCGAACTTCGGCACAGCCATCAGGATGTCGAAGACCTTTGCCGTCGAGACGTATTCAGGAGGATCGTTGAGGATTTCGTCGATCTGAATCTGACCCTCCTTTAGATCCTTCTTCATCTTCGCGCGGCGCACCCGGATGTCGTTCGCGCGTTTGAGGGCCTCCATGCGCTGATCGAGCGATCGCTCGGGCGCTTGGGCCTGCGTCTTGACCACCACCATGGGGCGGGATAGTAGCACCTTCAGCCCTGCGGTCAAACTCTATGTTTTCGGGAGTTTTGCAGGTACTTTTATGTTACCTCGCTACGGTAAGACGCTCAACTTCGAGTTGAGGGTTGGGCTTAGGCGAGAAAGTTGGCTCATGGGCAGCGCCTCGAATGTTGTCTAGACAGGAGACGCCACGGATACTCAGCTCCCGCGCCAGCTCGCCCGCAATGCGGGTCGGTGCAGCGGGGTCCGAGAAGAGAATTGTCCCGAGCGCGACGGCGCGTGCTCCCGCGGCGACGAGCTCCAGGGCATCGTGCCCGGTGCAGATCCCGCCCATGCCGACGATCGGGAGACCGGTCGCCCGGTAGCACTCGTGCACCGCGGCCAGCGCAATCGGCTTGAGCGCCGGCCCTGACAGCCCGCCGACCTCGCGGGAGAGTACGGGGCGGAGCGTGCGGGCGTCGAGCGCCAGCCCGCGGATCGTGTTCACGAGCGAGAGACCGTCCGCGCCGGCTGCCTGCGCCGCCCGTGCAGCCGAGTCGAAATCCAGGGTGACCGGGGAGAGCTTCGCAAAGATCGCCTTCCTGGTCGAGCGTCTTGCGGCTGCGACCAGCTCCGCGACACTCTCTTCCGGCCCGTCAACGTTCGGGCACGAGAGGTTCAGCTCGATCACGCTCACCTCAGCATGCGAATCCACCCGGGCGCAGAGCTCGCCGAACTCGCCGGCACAGAAGCCTCCGACAGACACCCAGAGCGGCACACCAAGCTCTTCCAGCCGGGGCAGAACGTCGCTCAGGAATCGATCGATGCCCGGGTTGGCAAGTCCGATCGAGTTGAGCATGCCCACCTCCGTCTCGACAATCCGAACGGGCGCGTTTCCTTCCCGAGGCAAGAGAGTGACGGTCTTGGTAACGAAGGCGTCGAGCGAGCGGGCCACGTCGGGCGCAGTAAGCGCATCCAGGCACCCGGAAGCATTCAGAATCAAGGTGTTTTCCTTTTAGGAAAGGCGGCAGCCGCCGCCGGAGCCGGGCTTTGCCCGGCGGGAGGCACACAGAGAGTCGCCTCTCCGTTACGGCGAAGGAGGGGGCCAACGCCGGAAACCGGCGGTTCCGTGCTGAGGCATCCAGGCGCAATGAGAATCAATGAATCGCCTCCCTGGGAGCGCGAACAGCCGCCGCCGGAGCCGGGCTTTGCCCGGCGGGAGGCTCACGACGAGTCGGCTCGCCATTGCGGCGAAGGAGGGGGCCAACGCCGGAAACCGGCGGTTCCGTGCTGAGGCATCCAGGCGCAATGAGAATCAATGAATCGCCTCCCTGGGAGCGCGAACAGCCGCCGCCGGAGCCGGGC
>JACCTQ010000279.1 GCA_013812265.1 Actinomycetota bacterium | reverse complement strand
GGCCACGACCTGACACGGCGTAGACGAGGAGCCGCACCAGCGACCGGGGCCGGACGTCGGACGGCGCGACGAGGTCGAGGCCGAGCTCGAACCGCGCCTCGGGTGCGACGCGGAGCGGGAGGCGGCCGAGATAGGTGTACGGATTGCCGTTGGCGACGAGGGCGAAGGCCGCACGGCCGTAGCCGCGTACGTCGAGAGCCGGCGGAAAGCGACCCCTGCGCTCGGCGAGGAGCCGTACCAGCGTCCAGGCGAACGCGCGATCACCTGGCCGGCGCCCCCCTGACGCCCGGCCCATCGCATCCACCCGGCGGACGAGCTCTGCGTCGAGGCCCACGCCGGCCGTGAATCCGAAGCGACGGCCGTTTGCGCGGCCCAGCGAGATACGGCGCGTCCGGTTCGACGCGAGCGCGTGGGCCAAGCGGCGCGCCGACGCCTCCGGGTCGCGCGGCATCCCGAGCGCGCGCGGCAGGACGCTCGTTCCGCCGCCGGGGATGAAACCCACGGGCATGTGACCGTCGACGCCGTTGAGAACCTCGTTGAAGCCACCGTCTCCTGAGTAGACGACGATCGCGTCTGCCTGATTGCACGCGGCCCGAGCGAGCTCGGTCGCGTGGCCTCGGCCCTGCGTCTCGAGGGTCGAGATCGAGCCCGCCCCCGCGAGCGCCCGCTCGACCGCTCGCACGCGGTCAGCGGTGACGCCGCTCGCGTAGGGATTGACGATCAGGCAGACGCGCTTCATCCGCGCAGCATGCCATCCGGCGCACGTCGTTCTTCCGGCCGTGCATCGCGTCGCCTCCCTGCTGAAGCGGTGGCTGCTCGGCACCCACCACGGCGGGATCGGGGCGCAGCACGTCGACGCGTATCTGGACGAGTTCATCTTCCGCTTCAACCGGCGGCAGTCGAACGCTCGTGGCCTCTTCTACCGGCTGCTCCAGAACGCGGTCGTGCTCAAGAAGCGCGACTACGACACGATCGTCTGGGTCGCGCCGAGGGCAGGCTGGGAAGATCAGAGGCCCGAGGCGAAAGACGCGAACGACGCAACGGCGCACCTCGGAAGCGTCGAGCAGCTCGGCGCCATAGCCCTTTCAAGAGGAAGGCTTGTCGATGCGAAGGAAGAGGCGCTGCCGTCCGCCCCAGTCGCGCTCGAACACCCGGAACCGCGCGACGCCTGCGGCGTCGCAGATGCGGCGGAAGCTGCGTTCGTCATGCCGGTAGTGCGGATTCAGAATGCCCTCGACGAGGCCCCACTCGACCCGGTGTTCCGGCCCGCGACGCGCTCCGGACTCGATGTCGGATTCGCTCGGTTCCGTGTAGGGTCGCCCCTCGACCACGCCGACACCGCCGGGCCGGAGCACACGCCACATCTCGCGGATCGCCCGCGTCTGCTCGTCCTCTCCGAGCAGCTCGTTGAATGCCGACCACACACAGATGGCGGCATCGAAAGACTCGGACGGATACGGGAGGCTCGTCATCGAACCGACTCTGAAGCCGCCACGCAGACCCTCAGCGTCGGCCGCTCGGCGCGCCGCCTCGATCAGGTTCTCGGAGAGATCAAGCCCCTCGACCTCGAACCCCGCCCGCGCGAGCGGCAACGCGATCCGCCCATATCCGCAACCCACGTCGAGCACTCGCGCGTCTTGCGGAAGCATCTCGATGACCGCTGCGATGATCTTCTCGTCCCACTCGGGCCGCGTTCGGTTCGCAAGCCCGTCCGCACCCAACTGGGCGTAGAACGACCGGCTGATCTCTTCCGACTGCGACACGTCCAGAGTCTTGCGCACCGCGAGCCGCCGAGCCGCCGCGATCTCGTCACCTCCACCGCCCGCTCAACCCTCAACCTCGGATATGCGGTGAAGCCTACGGGAACATGGGTTTCCGCCGTGGCGATCATGTCGAAGGACTCACTTCCGGAACCTGCAAATGCCTGACCGTCGCGATTCGCCGGCGGAGCCCGGCTTTGCCGGGCGGGAGCCCCAATTGCGGCGATGGGCGGCCGGCGAAGAAGAAGGGGGTGCACGGGGAAACATCGTTTCCCCCGTGGTTACTAGAGCAGGACGAAGCCGAAGACGACCAGAGCAACGCCGGTTAGGAAGAAGGCAGCTGCCGGGTTGAGCGTCGGGCCGTCGTAGGGCGCTCCCAGCTGCGGGATGAGCTTGGGCGCAAAGCTCGTCAGCCAGGGGTCGTTGACGCCCATGCGCATGGAAGGCGAGGAACCGGCCGGCGCCATCAACAGCGAGAGGCAGCCGACGACGAGACAGGCGATGCCGAGGCTATGAACGAAGCTCGAATCCTCTCGCACGAGAGCCAGGAGCAACGCGAAGACGAGTGCGACGCCGATGCCGACAGCCACGCGCGTGAGAAGTTGCACGATCGCGTGCACGACCCACATGTCGTGATGGTAGATCAGTAACGCGGACTGGAATAGCCACGCATCCCGTCTACCAAGAGCGCGTAGAAGCGGTCGGCTAGGTCGTCCGTGTCTCGCCCTGCTTGGAGCCACGTGTAGGCCCAGTTGGCGGCCGACAGAGTCAAGAGAGCCGCCGAGGCGTCGTCGAGGTCGGTGCGGAGCTCGCCGAGATCGCGCCCCTCGCGGAAGAGCGCTCGAATGCGCTCCTCGTAGCGGCGCCGCTCGGCGAGAATCTCCTCGCGCCGCTCGCCCTCCAGATAGCGCCATTCCTGAACGAAGACCGTGGCCACGTCGAGCTGGTCGGCCACGGCGCGAAGATGGCCGCGAAGAGCGAGCCGGATCTTCTCGGTGGCGGGCGCCTCGTCGGGGATGGCGTCAAGGGCACCGTGAAACGCTTCCGCACCGTCGCGCATCGTCTCGTAGAGAAGGTCTTGCTTGCTCGAGATATGGGCGTAGAGCGAGCCTTTCTGCACTCCCATCGCCCGCGCCAGGTCGTCGATCGACGTGCCGTGGTAGCCGCGCTCGGCAAAGAGCCGGGCGGCCTGGCGGGCGAGCTCCTGCCGGCGAACGGACAAGCTAAGATCCATGCTAACGACCGTTCGGTAGGGAGGCGCATGACCGACCAGGAATTCCTCGAATACGTGCAGTCCGGTGGGCAGGTCGAAACGGGGGACCCGATGCCCGACGACTACCGCGCCAAGCTGATCAAGTTCATCGAGATGCACGGCAACTCGGAGCTCATGGGCGTCTTGCCCGAACGCGAGTGGATCCTGCGCGCGCCGACCCTGCAGCGGAAGCTCGCCTTGACCGCGAAGGTGCAGGACGAGGTCGGGCACGCACAGCTCATCTATCGCGTCGTCGAAGACCTCGGCAAGCCGCGCGAGCGCTGTCTCGAGGACCTGCTCTCGGGAAAGAGCAAATTTCACAACGTCTTCCACTACCCTACGAAGACATGGGGCGACGTGGGTGTCATCGCCTGGCTCGTCGACGCCGCCGCCATCATCTCCCAGAAGGCGCTCCTCAAGTGCTCCTACGCGCCCTACGCGCGGATCATGAAGAAGATCTGCTGGGAGGAGTCCTTCCACATCCTCCACGGACGTGACGTCGTGCTCACCATGATGAACGGCACCGACGAGCAGAGAGAGCTCGTGCAGGAGGCGCTCGCTCGCTGGTGGGGGCCGCTGATGCAGTTCCACGGCAACCCCATCCCCGCCGAAGACGACCCCATGTACCAATGGAGGATCAAGAGCCAGGGCAACGAGGAAGCGCGTCAGCAGTTCCTCGACGGGTACGTCCCGCAGATCTGGGAGCTCGGGCTCACGGTGCCCGATACGGCGCTCCGGAAGGATGAGCAGACAGGGGTCTGGCA